>NZ_JAPCJA010000053.1:0-32392 GCF_027707745.1 Aeromonas sp. QDB23 | reverse complement strand
ACAGGCCTATAAGTATTTGTTTTGTAGGCAAAAAACTATTTTTAATTTTTAACAAAATGTTCACGATCTCGCCCTGATTACCCTATCCCAAGTAGAAAGGATTTTGGCGATTTTCTTTTGTTCTGGCAGTGAATCAGGAACCCAAATACATTGTGATTCAAATGTGGTTTTGTTAATTATTGGAACTGCTTGGGTTCCTGCTAATTTTGCAATATATGCAGCTCTCAACTCTAACTGATAATATACATAATCATCGTCGTAATCTGGCTTGGGGATCACAACATTAATTTGCTGATTTGTTGCTAGCGTGCATCCCGCAAGCCCTATTTTTCCGATTGTTGAGCCAATGCAAGTGAAAAGCGTAGCACCTGCTCTTACACTTCTTGCTTTTTCCATTCCTTGGGAGGATAAACTCTTAATACTAGAGTTTATCAATTTATGCGCACCTAAATCAGCCGGAGATACAAAAGGATATTTCCCATTGTAATACTCAGGGTTGCTGGTTGGTGGAGTATTTCCTGTTACGACTGCACCGACATCAGAAATTAACTTCTGAGACCACCCCTTAGGCACCATAGCCCAGCTCCTCCAGATACTTGGCCATCTCGATTTCCAGCTCGGCCAGTTGGGCTTTTAGTTGCTCCCGCTCGGCACGTACCGCCAGCAGATCGATCTCCTCCTCTTCTTCGAAGGTATCCACATAGCGGGGGATATTGAGGTTGTAGTCGTTATCGATGATCTCTTTAAGCGAGGCGAGATAGGCATATTTATCGACATTGCCACCATTGCGGTAGGTGGCGACAATTTTGGCGATATTCTCCGCGCTCAGCAGATTCTGGTTTTTACCCGCCTTGAACTCGCGACTGGCGTCGATAAACAGCACATTGTCGTCCACCTTCTGCTTTTTAAAGATCAGGATGGCGGCGGGGATGCCGGTGCCGTAGAAGAGCTTCTCCGGCAGGCCGATCACCGCGTCGAGCAGGTTTTCGTCGATAAGCGCCTGGCGGATCTTGCCCTCAGACGAGCCCCGGAACAGCACGCCGTGAGGCACCACCACCCCCATGCGCCCACTCTTGGGTTTGAGGGTCTCAATCATATGGAGGATAAAGGCGTAATCCCCCTTGGTCTTGGGCGGGATGCCGCGCTTGAAGCGACCGAACTTATCGTGCTCGGCCTCGTCATGACCCCATTTATCCAAGCTAAACGGCGGGTTGGCGGTGACAATATCGAAGCGCAGCAGGTTGCCATTGCCATCGAGCAGCTTGGGGTTGCGGATGGTGTCGCCCCACTCGATCTTGTGGTTGTCTTCCCCGTGCAGGAACATGTTCATCTTGGCCAGCGACCAGGTAGAGCCAATAGCCTCCTGCCCGTAGAGGGCGTAGTGCTTCTCGCCATGGTTTGCCACCACCTTGCGGCCGCACTTCATCAACAGTGACCCCGAGCCACAGGCCGGATCGCAGATGGTGTCGCCCGGCATCGGCTCCAGCAGCTCGGCAATGAGATCGGAGACTTCGGGCGGGGTATAGAACTCCCCCGCCTTCTGGCCGCCGCTGGCGGCGAAGTTCTTGATGAGATACTCATAGGCGTTGCCGATCACATCCAGGGTGCCGACCCGACTCGGTTTGAGGTTGAGCTCATCCTTGGCAAAGTCTTCCATCAGGTGGCGCAGTATGGTGTTCTTCTGCTTCTCTTCGCCGAGGCGGTCGGTGTTGAAGCTGATGTCCTGAAACACGCTCTTGCCCGCGTCTTTGAGCTTGGTGCCATTGGCCTCTTCGATGGCGTGCAGCGCCTGATCGATCCGCTCGCCGTTGCCCGGCTCGTGACGACGCTCGAACAGGCTGTAGAAGCTGGCCTGTTTGGGCAGCACGAAACGCTCGTTTTTGAGCATCTCTTCAATGAGCTCCGGCTCATCGCCATATTCGGCCTTGTAGCCATCGTAGTGATCCTGCCAGACATCGGAGATGTATTTCAGGAACAGCATAGTGAGCACGAAATCTTTATAGGTATCAGGGCTGACAGTGCCGCGAAAGGTATCGCAGGCAGACCAGAGGGCCTTGTTGATATCGTCCTGGTTTATCGAGGTAGTCATAAGTCACAATTCCTTGGGTATTTCTTGGAAAAATGGGCTGCTCAGCGAAACTATTTCGGTTGCTGATCGGATTGTTCGAGCAGGCTGGCAGCGATGGCCTGCATCATCTGCTCGCCGTTACGTTGCAGTTGTTGCATCAGGTTCCGTTCTTCACGCAGGCTGTGGGCCAGCTTCATGATGGCGGCCTGTCTCGCAAGAGATGGGATGCCGATAGGGGCCTCCTCCAACACCTGACGGCGAATACTTTTTGCCGCGCTGCCTTCGGCGTGAAGCTCGAAGTAGCGCTGGCAAGGGGACTGATTGAGCTGCCAGGCCAGAAATTCGGGACTGAGCGCCTCGCTATGTAACCGCACCACATAGAAGTGAGGGGCGGCTACGGCGGGCAATGGTGCAAGCCCGGTATCAACCAGCACGGCATAGTTAGTGCTGCCACGGGCCGCCACCAAGATATCGCCGGTTTGCAGCCAGTCAGGTTCCTTCTTGCTGGTAGGCTCAGAACGAAGGCAGGCAGACCAGTCAACCCCCCCTTCTGGCGAGGCATCTCTCATCTGCACCACGGCCATGCTGCCGGAATCGATCTCCGGGATCTTGCCGCGATAGGGGTGCCCAGCACTGATGGTGGCAATTTGGTTCAGCTTCACAAAAAATCTCTTCATCGTTAATGATGCAGTCACAGTGTGTCGCATCTGACACTACTGAGTCAATATCAATGCCCATTATTTTGCATCAATGGAAATGATGCTTTTATGTGTACCATTAACAAGAGGTAGACCCTGACCTGCCTGAAAGATCCAACCGAGATCATTTTTGTAATTTAATTACAGATATTCACCGCACAAAATAAAAAGGCCCTGCTGTTGCAGGGCCTTTGAGTTTCCAACTTGAATGGTCGGTTTCCAACTTCAATGTCACGGTTTCCAACTTAAATGGCCGTGATCAGCACGCCACTTACTTGGCGTAATCCTCGGTCGGGATACAGGCACAGAACAGGTTGCGATCGCCGTAAACGTCGTCGATGCGATTCACTGACGGCCAGAGCTTGCTGGCGCGCACGGCGTCGGACGGGAAAACCGCCTCGGCGCGGCTGTAGCCACGGGACCACTGCTCATCCATCACGTCATCCTGAGTGTGCGGGGCATGGACCAACGGGTTGTCAGTGAGGCTCCACTGCCCATCCTGCACCTTGGCAATCTCGGCGCGAATCGCAGTCATCGCCTCGACGAAGCGATCCAGCTCGCGCTTGGATTCAGATTCGGTCGGCTCGACCATCAGGGTGCCCGCCACCGGGAAGCTCATGGTCGGCGCGTGGAAGCCGTAGTCCATCAACCGCTTGGCCACGTCCATCTCGCTGATGCCGGACGCCTCTTTGAGCGGGCGGATATCCAGGATGCACTCGTGGGCCACCCGACCGTTGCGGCCGGAGTAGAGCACCGGGAAGGATTCACCCAGCTTCTTGGCCAAGTAGTTGGCGTTGAGGATGGCGACCTGAGTGGATTTCTTCAGCCCTTCGTCACCCAGCATGGCGATATACATCCAGCTGATGGGCAGGATGCTGGCCGAACCGAACGGTGCCGCCGACACGGCGCCGTTGTCACGGCTCTCCTTGTCGGTCTTGACTACGGCGTGACCGGCCACGAACGGCGCCAAGTGTTTCTTCACGCCGATGGGGCCCATGCCCGGGCCGCCACCGCCATGAGGAATGGCGAAGGTCTTGTGCAGGTTGAGGTGTGACACATCCGCCCCGATAAAGCCTGGCGCCGTCAGCCCGACTTGCGCGTTCATGTTGGCGCCGTCGAGGTAAACCTGACCACCGTGCTGGTGAACGATGTCGCACACCTCCTTGATGGTCTCCTCATACACCCCGTGGGTGGAGGGGTAGGTCACCATCAGACAGGAGAGCTGATCACCCGCCTCGGCGGCCTTGGCGCGCAGGTCGTCCAGATCCACGTTGCCGGCCTTGTCACAGGCGGTGACGATCACCTTGAGCCCCGCCATCTGGGCAGAAGCCGGGTTGGTGCCGTGGGCAGAAGCCGGAATGAGGCAGATGTCGCGATGCCCCTCGCCGCGAGACTCATGATATTTCTTGATGGCGAGCAGACCCGCGTACTCGCCCTGTGCACCTGAGTTGGGCTGCATGCAGACCGCATCGTAACCGGTCACCTTCACCAGCCAGTTTTCGAGGTCGGCCAGCAGCAGCTGATAGCCCTTGGCCTGCGCCAGCGGGGCGAACGGGTGCAACTTGCCGAACTCGGGCCAGGTCACCGGGATCATCTCGGCGGTGGCGTTGAGCTTCATGGTGCAGGAGCCCAAGGAGATCATGGCGTAGTTGAGCGCCAGATCTTTGGCTTCGAGACGGTGGATGTAGCGCAGCATCTCGGTCTCGGAGTGGTACTTGTTGAACACCTCGTGGGTCAGCACGGCATCGGTGCGCAGCAGATCCTGCGGGATGGCGTGATGGGCCTGCGCCGCCTTGTCGAGGGCCTCGATATCGAGCCCGTGACCTTGACCGAGGAAGAGATCAAACAGCTCGACCACATCAGCGCGGGTGGTGGTTTCAGAGAGCGACACGCCCACTGCACCGTCGAGGTCTGCACGCAGGTTGATGCCGAGCCCCTCGGCCTTGGCGATCAGCTCAGATTTGCCCGCGGTCAGCACTGTGAGAGTATCGAACCAGCTGGCGTGCTTGAGGGCCACACCCTTGGCCTTGAGGCCGAGCGCCAGAATGGTGGTCAGACGGTGCACGCGGGAGGCGATGGTTTTCAGCCCGACCGGGCCGTGGTAGACGGCGTAGAAGCTCGCCATGTTGGCCAGCAGCACCTGTGCAGTACAGATGTTGGAGTTGGCCTTCTCGCGGCGGATATGCTGCTCGCGGGTCTGCATCGCCATGCGCAGGGCGCTCTTGCCACGGGCATCCTTGGAGACACCAATGATGCGGCCCGGCATGGAGCGCTTGTAGGCATCGCGGGTGGCGAAGAAGGCGGCGTGGGGGCCACCATAGCCCATGGGTACGCCAAAGCGCTGGGCTGAGCCCAACACCACGTCGGCCCCCAGCTCGCCCGGGGATTTGAGCAGCAGCAGAGAGAGCAGATCGGCGCTGACGCAGGCCAGCCCTTTCTGGGCCTGTACCGCGGCGATAAGCGCCCGCAGATCTTTCACCTCACCTGTGGTGGTGGGGTACTGGAACAGGGCACCAAACACCTCTTCACTCACCGCATCGCTCGCGGCGCCGACCACCACGTCGAAACCGAAGTGAACTGCGCGCTCCTTGACCACGTCGATCACCTGCGGGTGCACGTCATCGGCCACGAAGAAGAGATTGGATTTGGACTTGGCCATCCGCTTGGCCAGCGCCATCGCTTCGGCAGCGGCGGTCGCTTCATCCAGCAGGGAGGCACTGGCCAGATCCATGCCGGTGAGATCCAGCGTCAGCTGCTGGAAGTTGAGCAGGGCTTCGAGACGGCCCTGCGCCAGCTCGGGCTGGTACGGGGTGTAGGCGGTATACCAGCCCGGGTTTTCCAGCACGTTGCGCAAAATGACGTGGGGCACATGGGTATCGTGATAACCCATGCCGATATAGCTCTTGGCAATCTTGTTCTGGGCGGCATAGCCCCTGAGCTTGGCCAGCGCCTCCACTTCGGTCATACCGGCACCGATCCCCAGCGGGCCCGGCAGGCGAATGGCGGCGGGCACGGTCTGGGCAATCAAATCGTCCAGACTCTCGGCCCCGACGGTCGCCAGCAGCTGGCGCAGCTCTTCCTCGCCCGGGCCGATATGGCGGCGGACAAAATCGGTTTTTTGCTCGAGTTCAAACAGTGACTGGGTCATTTCCCTATTTCCTGGTAAATAAGTCCTGGCATGAAATCCTGATAACCAAGACCTGATGTTCCTGATGGTCGGCTGATACCGACGCCACTCATGTTCGCTATGCCGCAGCCAAGAGAGCACGGCACTGGATGCTCGCTGGCACCCCGGGGATCACCCTGTAAACCGCGCTGGCTAAACCACAACACGCCGGATACGAGTGACTTCACCCTGCTGTCGACTCCGTCGGCAGCGATACAAAAGGCCCCGCACGTTGGTGCAGGGCCGGGGGCATTACTCTTCGTCCACCACGTTCTGGTAGCCTTCGGCATCCAGCAGGTTGGCCAGCTCGCTCTCGTCATCGAGCTTGATGCGGAACAGCCAGCCAGCGCCGTAGGGGTCGGAGTTGACCAGCTCGGGGCTCCCTTCCAGCTCGTCGTTGACGGCAATGATCTCGCCGCTCACCGGGCTGTAGATGTCGGAGGCAGCCTTGACCGACTCGGCCACGGCGCAGTCGTCACCGGCACTGACCTGCTTGCCCACTTCCGGCAGCTCGACAAACACCATGTCACCCAGCAGCTCCTGGGCGTGCTCGGTGATACCGACCACGGCCTCGCCGTTGGCTTCAACACGGATCCACTCGTGGGAAGTGGCATATTTCAGTTCGCTCGGGATATGGCTCATTTGTGCTTCCTTTGATCTTTGAGTCGCGTTTAAAAACGAATATGAAAAGGGATGGGGGGAGGCACTGCCCTCCCCCAAGACGGTATTAAACCAGCTTCTGGCCGTTACGGACGAAAGCGGGCTTGGTGACCTTCACGGTGACCAGCTTCTTGCGGATCTCCACCTCGGCCAGTTCACCGATATCACGGGGCACCCGCGCCAAGGCAATACTGTAGCCGAGGGTGGGGGAGAAAGAGCCGGAGGTGATCACACCTTCCCGCTTCTCACCGTTTGCCGCGGTGAAGGTGACCGGCATACCGGCACGCAGCACCCCTTTCTCTTCCATCACCAGACCCACCAGCTTGGGCTGGTTGCCCGCCGCTCTCTGTGCTTCCAGCACGTCGCGGCCGATGAAGTGGCGATCGCTCGGCTCCCAGGCGATGGTCCAGGCCATATTGGCAGCGAGTGGAGAGACTGACTCATCCATGTCCTGACCGTAGAGGTTCATCCCCGCTTCGAGGCGCAGGGTATCGCGGGCACCGAGACCACAGGGAGCGACGCCGTTATCCAGCAGCGCTTGCCACAGCTCGCAGGCCTTCTCTTGCGGCACCACGATTTCATAACCATCTTCGCCGGTGTAACCGGTAGTGGCGATAAAGAGATCGCCAGCCTGCACGCCGAAGAAGGGCTTCATTCCCACCACGGCAGTGCGCTGGGCAGCGCTCAGCACAGCAGCAGCCTTGACCTTGGCGTTGGGGCCCTGCACCGCGATCATCGCCAGCTCGGGGCGCTCGGTCACGGTGACGTCGAAATCGATGGCGTGATGGCGGATCCAGGCCAGATCCTTCTCGCGGGTGGCGGAGTTGACCACCAGCCGGTAGAAGGTATCGGTCAGGTAATAGGTGATGAGGTCATCGATCACCCCGCCTTCCGGATTGAGCATGCCGCTGTAGAGAGCCTTGCCGGGGGCAGTGAGTTTGGCCACGTCGTTGGCCAGCAGATGTTGCAGAAAGGCTTTGACCCGTTCGCCGGTCAAATCGACGATGGTCATGTGGGAGACATCGAACATACCGGCATCGCTGCGCACCGCGTGGTGCTCTTCCAGCTGGGAGCCGTAGTTGATGGGCATTTCCCAACCGTGGAAGTCCACCATCTTGGCGCCGGCTTCCAGGTGTTTGGGATGCAGTACAGTAGTCTGGATCATCGCATTCTTTCCTTAGCAAAAAGCCTTTTCGCTTTGGCGACCACCCTTGCGACCCGCGCCACCGCTCTGACTGCGCTGCGCGCAGCAAAAAGCGACCGGATCCAAAAGTGTGTGCTCGCTCCTGCCCTTGCCAGGCAAGAGGGATTCCTTGAACGGAGCGGATTATATGACAAGCAGGCGAGCGTGCCGCTCAAAAAAAACTAATCCCCCTCCCGTAAAACTGACTCCAGACACTAAGATAAATGCAGTGATAAAAACAGCTATAAGCCGACTCAGGCGAGATTAAATTTTGATTTTTACCGTTTCGTCACAATTTGCAGAAAAACGTTTCGCTCCGTAGCAAAATTAAAGGCTGACACCCAAAACGGGTCATCAGCCTTGTCGGATTACTTTTGTTGTCAAAAAGCGCGAGTAATATTAGTTTTTTTCACCCTTGGCCTGCATGGCACTGCCCTTGGTCGCCGCAACTGCCCAGTCAGGACGGGCCAATGCGGGCAACTCTCCCTCCAGCCCCATGGCGGCGCGGATCACCCCCTCCTTGAAGGGCGTCAGCAGATTGGCTGCCCGCAACCCCACCCCCCGCACCAGCTTCTTGAGCGGGTTGGCGCCGCTGAACAGCCGCTTGAGCCCTTCCATCGCCGCCAGCATGCGAGCCGCTTCGCTCTTGCGCCAGCGCTCGTAGCTGCGCAGGTTGGCGAGCAGGCCGATATCCTCGCCCGCGGCATGATTTCGCAAGATCTGCTCCGCCAGAGCGGCAGCATCCAGCAGGCCGAGGTTTACCCCCTGCCCCGCCAGCGGGTGGATGGTATGGGCTGCATCCCCCACCAGCACCAGCCGCTCACGGGCAAAATCGCGGGCATAGCGGGCGGTGAGCGGAATGGCGCTGCGCGGCCCTTGTACCTTGCACAGGCCGAGACGAGCGTCAAAGGCGGCAGTGAGCTGGCGATTGAACTGCTCGTCATCGCAGGCACTGAGTGCCTCGGCGCGGGCCGCAGGCAGCGACCAGACGATGGAACAGAGGTTCTCCTGCCACAGCGGCAAGAAGGCGAGCGGGCCATCCGGGGTGAAGATCTGGCGAGCTACTGCCTCGTGGGGCTCGGCGCAGCGCACGGTTGCCACCAGCGCGTGGTGGCCATAATCCCAGCTGGTTAGGGGGATATCGGCCTGACGGCGTACCCAGGAGTGAGCGCCATCGGCAGCCACCACCAGTTTGGCCGAGATGGCCTGACCATCTTCAAGGAGCAGCAGGGCGCCCGCCGGGCCGCTCTGCAGGCTCTTGGCTCTGGCGGGGGTCAGCAACTGGATATTGCTGGCACCAGCAATGGCTTCAAGCAATGCCAGCTGGATCACCCGATTCTCAACGATATGGCCGAGGTTGGCCTGACGCAGGCTGGCGGCATCGAAGTCGATATGGCCGAAACTGTCTTGCTCCCACACCGCCATCTTGTCGTAGGCCTGCAGGCGGCGCGCTTCGATGCCGTCCCAGGCACCAACATGGCGCAGGATCTGCTGGCTGGCCAGGCTCAGGGCGCTGACCCGATTATCGGCCACCTCCCCCAGCTGCGGATCGGGCAATTGCCCCTCCACCACCAGCACCTTGAGGGCGCTATGTTTCAGGGCCGCAGCGAGCCCCAGCCCCACCATGCCGCCACCGACAATCACCACATCCACATTTTGCATCTGCATCATCTCATCCTTTCAGGGCTGACCGGCTGGCCAGCGAGGGGACGCCCGCAGGCATTCCCTCTTAGTTCATTACGTTTTGCTCAACGAATGGCGGTCACCATCTTCCGGTCGACATGTTCCGCTCAACATGCGCTGGCTAGTTGCCGCACACATCAGAGACAAAGCCCAGGGTGCGCGAGGCGAGCGGCGCCTTGAGGCACGAGAATCGCCCCATCAGGGTGAGCGCCAGATTGCGCCCCGCCACCAGCGGATCGTGACCATTGGAGAAGAGCTGGGCCAGCGAAGAGGTGAGCCAGACGGTCTGCGCCTGATCGCGCTGACGCTGCTGCCAGTAACCGCTCAGCACCTTGAAGCTGCCGATATCCTCCCCCTCTGCCAACGCCTTGGCTACGGCGTCGGTAAGCAGATCCAGATCCCGCATCCCGAGGTTGAAGCCCTGTCCGGCGATAGGGTGCAGGGCGTGGGCGGCATTACCGACCAGCACGGTACGCTGGGCCAGCGGATAGTCGCAGGCGGTCAGAATGAGCGGATAGACGTTACGCACGCCACATCGCTCGAAGCGGCCGAGCCGCCAGCCAAAGGCCTGCTGCAGACGGGCAAGAAACGCCGCCTCATCGAGGGCCATCAGTTCATCCACCTCATGCTGCCCGACGCTCCACACCAGCGAGGAGAGCCCCTCCTGCATCGGCAGCAGGGCCAGCGGGCCCCCTTCGGTAAAGCGCTCGAAGGCGCGTCCTTCTGGGTCTTGCGCCGTTTTGACCGTGGCGATGATGGCGTGTTGCTCAAAGTCGTGGCGGGTCACCGGCAACTTGAAGTGCTGACGCACAAACGAGTTGCCCCCGTCGGCGGCCACCAGCAAGCGAGTCTCAATCTGTTCACCGCTCTCGAGGGTGAGGGTCACCTTCTCCTCATCGGGTTCTATCTCGCGCACCCGGGCCGGACAACAGACCCGAATATTGGTGGTGGCAGCCATCGCCTGTTGCAACTCATTGCCAGCAGCCGTCAGCTCGATCACCTGGCCCAGCGCAGGCAGACCGTATTCGGCGGCCGACAGGCGAGCCTGACCGCAGTGCCCTCGATCCGAGACATGAATGTGGGTAATGGGGGCGCAGTGAGGGGCAAACAGCGGCCAGAGTCCGCGTCGCAACAGCGCATCGCAGGTACCGGCCGAGAGCGCAATGGCGCGGGCGTCGAACCCTGAATGGGTGTGCTGTTCGGGGACGCTTGCCTCCAGCAGCAGGATCTCGAGGGGGGAGCCATCGGATCGAAGCAGGGCCGCCAGCGAGAGCGCCAGCACGGCACCGCTCATTCCACCGCCGACCAGGGTGACATCGACCTGTCGCACATCAGATTGAGACATAAGCAGAGAGGAAGAAGTGAAAAAGGTGGCCTCATGCTATCACAAAGCCGCTGGCCGAATGCGAGGTCACCGGCAAAAAACCGGTTGCGCCTCACAGGGTTAGCCACCACGAGGGAATAAAAAAGAGCGCCATCAGGCGCTCTTGCAGATTCAGTAAGGGCCGCGTTGACCCGCATCTCAATGAAGGGTCGGCGGCGCGCTCGGGGTATCGGGGCGCTTGCCAAACTCTTCGAAGGCCATCATGACCCCCAGTTTGACGTGTTCGTAGAGCACCAGGAAGGAAGCTTCGTTCTCGTCATCTTCCTGATCGAACTCGGCAGAGACCTGAGTGATGCTGGCGATATCCTGGATCATCTCCTGTAGCTCTTCCGACGCACGGGAGAGCTCCTGCTGCACCACGCCGAAACCGGCCAGAAATGCCTGTGACCAGTCCACCAGCGAATCGATGCGCTCATCAAGGGGAGCATCATCGCTTGGCAGCAGCAGCTCGACGCCCTTCTGGGCCATCAGGCTCTCGACCACATTGTGATAAAGATCGGTCATCACCTGGCGCACCGGGGCCGGCAGGCCGAAACCGTCGTTCACCAGATCGTTGAAATGGGGCAGCCAGCTCTTGTCGTCCAGTGCCACGCCGCCGCACACCAGACCGCAGATCACACCATGGGCCTCTACTGCGCTGGCCATCAGCTCATGCTGTTCCATGATGTCGGCCACTGCCGCATATTTAAGGGGGTTCGTTTTGCTCATCGAGGATCCGCTCAAAGTTCAGTCAAATTTGCAGAATTAATGGTCAGGATCCTAGCATTCTCCCTCTTCCAGAGCCAGCAAGGCCTTGAAACTTATGCATCTGCGCTATATAGTCCCGCCCAGTTGTCCACGTGGATAAAGGCGGAAATCAGCTCCGCCGTATTGAGGAAGGCATGAGCACAGAGGCCGTAGAAATCGTCATTTTGGGACGTCCCTACAAGGTATCCTGTCCCTTGGGACAGCAGGATGCCCTGCGCCAGGCCGCCGAGCAGCTGACCGACAAGTTGATCGACCTGCGTCAACGTTCCAAAGTCTCCAGCAACGAGCAATTGGCGATCATGGCGGCGCTCAATTTCTGTCATGAGCTCTGCCTTGAAAAAGAGAAGAACCACCAATACTCTGAGACCATGGACAAGCGGATCAAGATGCTGCAGCGCACCATCGAAGCGGCCCTGATCGAGCACGGACAATATGGTGATTCCAGCGAAGAGGGGCAACAGCCCTAATCGCAAACCGTTTTAAAATTCCCTGGGATGTTTGTCAGCCGGTTCAAGTCCCCGAGCCGATAATCATACCCAACAGGGGATCGGCCTTCTGGCTATTGCGCATGCTCGGCACGACCGAGAAGCCTGCGGTCAGATTCGATTCCCGCCTTGAACCTACGGTTCAAGGGCCCAAACCGGCAACGGCATCTCGGGGTACCAACAGCAAAAGCCCGTCACCAGCGTGACGGGCTTTTTCTTTGCCTGAAGTTCACCTCACCGCAGCGATCACCCCATCAAGCGAATGCGATCTCCCTGCCCGTTCTTCGGATAAAACAAAGCCCACCGCTGAGGGTGGGCTTGCTCCAGGCGCAAAGAGAGCGGCTGATCAGATGGCCATCTGCTCGTGGGGGGAGCCGTGGTGGCGCAACCAGACAAAGCTCAGCGCCACGATCAGCACCATCAGGGTCATGATGGCCCCCAGGGTCACCTGACCGGTCATCGGGAAACCGGCGGCCAGCAGAGTCACGACACCGGCCCCCAGATTCTGCATCCCGCCGAGAATGGCACCGGCTGTGCCGGCCTGACCCGGGAAGGGTTCGATGGCGCAGGAGGTCGCGGTCGGGTAGAGAATGCCGCTACCGATGAAGTAAACCGCTGCGCCGCCGACCAGCGAGGCGGCACTCACCACGCCAAACAGCCCCGGCACCAGAATGATCAGCGATCCCAGCGCCAGAAAGGCGATACCCAGACGCATCAGCTTGCCCTGGCTCAGGCGAAAGCTCAGCTTGGCAGAGAGCCAGGCACCGAACAGATAGCCGGGCAACGGCAGCACGAACAGCACGCTCACGGTGCGGGCGCTCAGTTGCAGCACATCACCGAGCAATACACCGGCCGCTGCTTCAAACACCGCCAAACCGGCAAAAGTCGCCATCAGGCAGAGCAGGTTGCCCTGAAAGCGCGGGTTACCGAGCACGTGGCGATAGGCGGCGCCGACGCGCAGCGGCTGACGGGCAGCAACGGGCAGGGTCTCGCCAAACCAGGCCAGAATGGCCAGAGTCGCCACGGCGCCAAAGCCGAACAGGAACCAGTAACCGGCGCGCCAGTTGAACAGCTCGGTCAACCAGCCACCCAGCACAGGTGCCAGCAGCGGGGAGAAGATCACCCCCATGCTCACCAGACTGTTGGCGCGGTTGAGCTCGGCGCCGTTGTAGCGATCGCGCATCACGGTGCGGCTCATGGCACCACCGGCACCGGTCCCCAGCCCTTGAATAAAGCTGCCCACCAGCAAGGCGGTGAAGTGCGGGATGAGCTGGATGGTCAGGGTGCCCACCAGAAACACCATCATGCCGACGATCAGCACCGGGCGACGGCCGATACGATCAGACAGCGGCCCGTAGACAAACTGGGAGAGGCCATAGGGGATCAGGTAGCAAGCCATCACCGCCTGCAGCTGGCCCGAGGCCACATTGAAATCCCCCGCCATCATCGGAATGGAGGGAACATAAAGGGTCTGGGTCATCTGGCCCACAGCGACCATCAGAATGGTCAATAAAAACAACGGATAAAAACTGTGCCGATCCATATCAGTCCCAAAAAATCGAAAAAATGCTGCCGCCCCTCTGGCACAAAATAGCCCAGAGGAATCCGATCACAGATGCTGTGATGCAATCAAAAACAGTGTTGGAAACAATAGGCGGGGAGCCCGCCAGACCACCGCACAGGACGCTTGGTGGTATGGGGGCATCATAGTGACTCAGCTCACAAAAAACGAACGAATCTTTATAATCAGCTTGCCCTAGTTTTTCTAATATTACGGGGCAAAGCGCCCCGTCGGCAGTTAAAAATCAACGCGTTACCATCTGCTGCGCCTGCTTGATCAGCTCATCGGGCTGCTCCTTGCGCGGCGGTATGGTGATCCCCTTCTGGCAGGCAGGCTTCTCTGCCATACGGGCCATCCAGGCTTGCAGATGAGGCAAGCCTTCGATCGAGATGCCGCTCCAGTCATAAATACGCACCCAGGGCCAGGTGGCAATGTCGGCGATGCTGTACTCATCCGCCAGATATTCGTGGTGGGCCAGATGGCTGTCGAGCACCTCGAACAGGCGGCGCCCCTCTTTCTGATAACGCTCGATGGCGGCGGGGATCTTCTCCGGGAAGTAACGATAGAAGACGTTGGCCTGCCCCATCATGGGCCCGACCCCGCCCATCTGGAACATCAGCCACTGGATGGCCTGAGAGCGGCGTTTGGGATCGGCGGGCAGCAACTTGCCCGTTTTCTCCGCCAGATAGATGAGGATGGCACCCGATTCGAACACGGCGAAATCGTCGTTATCCCGATCGACGATAGCCGGAATGCGGCCATTGGGGTTGATGGCCAGAAACTCCGGCTTTTTTTGATCCAGCGCCGACAAATCGAGGGGAATGACCCGATAGGGCAAACCCAGCTCTTCGAGGGCGATTGCCACCTTGAAACCATTGGGGGTCGCGGCGGTGTAAAAGTCGATCATGATTCACTCCTTGTTGGTCATAGCCGGATAGTTCGAATCGGAATAGTACGACTCGAAATAGTAGGGGTCGGTATAGATAGCTCGGCTCGATGGTGAGACCAAACTGTTGCTGCCTCATCTTGCAACAAATCGCCGACAGCAGGCCATTAAAAAGCAACACACCGGCCCGCGGTGTGTTGCTTGTGTAATCAAAAAAACAGGCGTGACTAGTTGAGCATGGCGACCGGCTTGCGCTGGCGCAGCATGATCAGGCGGGAAAGCAGCGGGAAGTAGGACTCCAGCTTGCTCAGCAACACCCGGCTGCAGGCAGGCTCGGCCAGCTCCGACTCATCCAGCACGATGCCGTTTGAGACAAAATAGAAACGGGGATCCCGCACATCCGGCCCGCAGACCGTCAACTCCTTGTCCCCCTTGCGGATCAGCAGTGGCAAGACCGGCAAGCCGATCGTCTCGTCCTCTGCGCGGGCAAATCCGGCATCCTGCCAGGGGGCATCCCCGTCGATCAGCAGGATCGCCGCCTCCGTCTTGGCCGGTTGCCACTGGGCAAGGGGGGTCACGGCGATGTGGGCAAAGTGATCACCATACTCCGGTGATGACCGCAAAATGGCCAACAGACCTTCACTGGTCGCTGACACGTTCTGACTCACTAATGACAAATTCATGGCTCATATCCCTATGCTCATGACAGCCGGTATCAGGCTGCTGGGATAAGACTAGCGCAGATCTGGTCTATATTGGAGCCGTCAAATCTGGCAGTGCTAATCAATTGGTCGTAGGGGGATAACAGTTGCCATCGCACAAAATACTGGTATCATACGGCGTCCTTTTATCCCCCGTTCTTTAACATCCAGTGGTGAACCTATGCATCCGATGCTGAATATCGCCGTGCGCGCTGCGCGCAACGCCGGTCAAGTTGTAGTAAAAGCCTTCTCCCAGCCCGAGAACATTGAGGCTATCCAAAAAGGCAGCAATGACTTCGTGACCAACGTTGACCGTGAAGCCGAAGCGGCCATCATTCACACCATCAAAAAATCTTACCCGGAACACAGCATTGTTGCTGAAGAGTCCGGTGAGATTGCCGGTACCAATCCGGACTACCAATGGATCATTGACCCGCTGGATGGCACAACCAACCTTGTCAAAGGCATTCCGCACTTTGCCGTTTCCGTCGCGCTGCGCGTGAAAGGCAAAACTGAACAAGCCGTTGTTTACGATCCCATCCGTGACGAACTGTTCACTGCTACCCGTGGTAACGGCGCCCAGCTGAACGGCTACCGCATCCGTGTCGGCAAAGCCAAAGAACTGGCTGGCACCGTGCTGGCAACCGGTTTCCCCTATAAGCAAAAGCATCACATCGAGCCGTACCTGAAGATGTTCCAGAGCATGTTCATCGAATGTGCCGACATCCGTCGCTCCGGTTCTGCCGCGCTGGATCTGGCCTATGTGGCCGCCGGTCGCGTCGATGGTTTCTGGGAAATCGGCCTGAAGCCGTGGGACACCGCAGCCGGTGAACTGCTGGCCAAAGAAGCCGGCGCCATCGTCACCGACTTCGTAGGTGGTCACAACTACGAAAACTCCGGCAACATCGTGGTTGCCAACCCGCGAGTCCTGAAAGAGATGCTCGGCAAGATCCGTGAAGAGCTGCCGGAATCCCTGGCCAAATAAGCCAGCTCCCCAGCATTCACCAACATAAAAAAAACCGGCGCAAGCCGGTTTTTTTGTCTCTGCAATTTATCTCCGCAATACAGCCCACACTGCACCAACGATGACGCCCCCCGTCCCCCCACATTTCTGCATGCCATATCCCCTCATTACCAGACTTCCACTCCAAGTTGTCAGCTATATCTCGCGATCAAATGCGCAGTTACCCAAACTCTCGTTACCGAGACCCATACGGAGATGACATAGCAATGACTCCCTTCTTACCAGCCCAGCACTTATTCCGCTGATACAGATGCAAGCCAGCCCGATTGATTGCCAACCGAGAGATAAAAAACACCCGGCATATAGCCGGGTGCTTGGATGATATGTATCAGCCAACTCTTCAGGCGAGACGAAAGCGCCCGATAGTCTGTCTCAGGCCAACAGCCAGCTGGCTCAGCTCCAGACACGCGCGGGCAGTATGATCCGCCCCCTGTGCCACCTCATTGGCGGATTCATTGATCCGCTCGACGTTGCGACCCAGCTCGTCAGACACCGCATCCTGCTCACCACAGGCGCTGGCAATCTGGATCGCCATATCGGCGATCTGCGCCACCGCCTCTTCGATCTGCTGGATACCGGTACCGGTCTGCTCGCTTTGGATCACGCACTGGCGGATCATGTCACAGCTCAGCCCGGTCACCTCTTTCGCCTGATTGGCGCGAGACTGCAGGGTTTCGATGATGGCAACGATCTCACCAGTAGAGGCCTGGGTACGACCAGCCAGGGTGCGCACTTCATCGGCGACCACCGCAAAGCCGCGGCCCTGCTCACCAGCACGGGCAGCCTCAATCGCGGCGTTGAGGGCCAGCAGATTGGTCTGATCGGCAATACCGCGAATGACATCGACCACTACATTGATCTGGGCAGATTCGCGCTCCAGCTCGGCCACCAGCGTGCCGGCCTGCTCAATCTCTTCAGCTACACGGGTGATCGCCACCAGCGAGCGCTGCACATCCTGATTGCCACTGCGGGCCAACGCATTGGCGGAGCTGGCTGATTCGGAGGCGCTCTCGGTATTGCCCGCTACATCGGCAACGGTCGCCTTCATCTGGGTCATGGCCGTTGCCACCAGCGAAATCTCTTGCTGCTGACTCTGGATCCCTTTGGCGGACTGCTCGGAAACCGCGCTTACCTCTTCAATCGCAGCGCCCAGTTGGGTAACCGCCGCTACCACCTCTTCAATCAGGCCACGCAGGTTATCCTGCATCTTGAGGGAGGCCTTCGCCAGCGCACCCAGCTCGTCACGACCGATATGCTGGCGCTCCAGTTGGTGAGTCAAATCGCCCGCAGCAATGGCATTGGCCTGCGCCACCACGGCCTGCAGTGGCAGACAGATTTGACGAGTCAGGAACCAGGTCATCGCGATCATAAACAGCAGCAGGCTCCCGATGCTCACCATGGCAAACGAGATCACCATACTGACACTGCCAAGCAAGCTGCTGCGGTTTTCCTTCACAAAACCAAGATTCACATCGATAAGAGCATTAACTGCCTGCTCCAGAGAGCCGAAAGCCGCATTCGAGGCAAACAACTGTTCCTTGGCCTGATCTTGTTGTCCTTGTACCAGCAGTTGATCAAACTCGTTCACTGAACGTTGATAACTGAGCCACTGTTGTTTGGCTTGATTAAACACCTGACGCTCATGATCAGCTCCGACTGTCGCCTCATAAGCGTGAAATGCGTTGTCTACTTTCTGGATGTTCTGTTGGATCCGGCTGCGACGAGCTTGCAGATCAGCGGAATCATTCACCATCAGCAAGGCAAACTGGGCTCGACGGACATAGGAGACGTCATAGAGCAGGGTTTCGACCGACAGGACACTCGGCAGCGTAGAGTCGGTAAAGTTCAACACCCGATCACGCACACCGCGCAACTCGCTGGAGAGAAATATACCGAATATCACGTTGACGGCGGCAATGACCGCAAAGACCACGGCAATTTTTTTACCGATGGAGAGATTCTTGTAAAACATAGTGGCGGGTGATCCTCTACTGCTGACGGGCGAATGGAGTGTGGCGATCACGTCCCTATGAGCAAATCCCCGGACCTTCCTGACGGGAAAAATGCAGAACACCGGGAAGATAGAGTTCCGCAAAGGCGCGCACTCTAGCACAAAGCGACCACACCCTCACTTTTCTTTAAAAATTAAAAGCAACTTAACAAAACCAACAATCAGAGCCGGATCACAAAAAATCTCATATTCACCTAGCGCCATTTTCTCGATAGTGGCAATCGTCTTGCAGACATGGACAAGGGGCTGCCGAGTCGATGTAATGCCACCATCCACTTTGCACATCCGAGGTCATGTCATGGACCATCTCTCTGCCCTCCCCCCGTTATCCTGGTCACAGCAACTGCGCAGCCAGATGCAAAGCCGCCCGCTCACCGCTCTCGGCCTCTTTATCGCGCTGGTCGCGGTGCTGCTCCTGTTGCTGCAGAGCCTGATCATGCTGGCGACCGGCGACGTAACCAGCGGCGTGCGCTACGGACTTATCGGGGGGGCAGCCGGTTTTGCCGCCACCGCCATTGGCGCTCTGCCCGCCCTGTTCCTGCGGGCGGTGCCGCAAAAGGTCGAGGACACCATGTTGGGCTTTGCCGCTGGCATGATGCTGGCCGCCAGTGCCTTCTCCCTGCTGCTACCTGGGCTGGAAGCCGCCGAGGGGATCACCGGCAACGGCTTTAGTGCTGCCGCCGTGGTGGTAGTCGGCATGACCCTCGGGGTGCTGTTGATGCTGGGGCTGGATCAGTTCACCCCGCACGAGCATGACAAAACCGGCCCCTGCGGTCCCGGCCACGAGCAGTGCTCCCGGGTCTGGCTGTTTGTCTTTGCCATCGCCCTGCACAACCTGCCGGAGGGGATGGCCATCGGGGTGAGCTTCTCGCAAGGGGATATGTCGGTCGGGCTGCCGCTCACCACCGCCATCGCGCTGCAGGATATTCCGGAAGGACTGGCAGTGGCGCTGGCCATGTGCGCCGCAGGTTTTCGTCCCTCAGTGGCGGTGCTGGTTGCCATCGCCAGCGGCCTGCTGGAACCTCTGGGCGCCCTGCTCGGGGTGGGGCTCTCAAGCGGCCTGGCCATCGCCTACCCGATAGGGCTTGGACTCGCTGCCGGTGCCATGCTGTTCGTGGTCTCCCACGAGGTGATCCCCGAGACCCACCGCAACGGCCATCAGACCTATGCCACCCTCGGCCTGATGGCGGGCTTTGCCCTGATGATGACACTCGATACCGCTCTCGGCTAAACGCTCGACTCGTTTCCATCCCACGCTGAATCAGCAACTGACGGCACACCATACGGCGTGCCGTCGTTCATCTCTCCTTTCGCTTGTGCCTCTCGGCGCCGACGCCATCTTTTGTTATGATCTACAGCAACTTAAATTCAGCCACACGGCTAGCAAGACGAGGTCAGCAATGAAAGTAGGTATTATCGGCGCCATGGAGCAAGAAGTAGCCCTGCTGCGCAGCCAGATGAGCAACCCCACTACCCTACAACTGGGCGGCTGCGAGTTCTATCAAGGGATGCTGGCAGACAAAGAAGTGATCCTGACCCGCTCCGGCATCGGTAAAGTTGCCGCCAGCGTGGCCACCAGCCTGCTGCTGGAAAAGTTTGCCCCCGACTGCGTCATCAATACCGGCTCTGCGGGCGGCTTTGCCCAGGATCTGCACATCGGTGATGTGGTGATCGCCAGCGAGATGCGTTTCCACGATGTGGACGTGACCGCCTTTGGCTACGAGATGGGTCAGATGGCGCAACAACCCGCCGCCTTCCCCTGCGACGAGCAGCTCATCGCAGTCGCCCAGAATTGCATTGCCGAGCAGGGCAAGCACCAGACCAAGGTTGGCCTTATCTGCACTGGTGATCAGTTCATGTGCAAACCGGACGCCATCGCCAAGGCCCGCGCCGACTTCCCGCTGATGCTGGCAGTCGAGATGGAAGGGGCTGCCATCGGCCAGGTGTGCCACATGTTCAAAGTGCCCTATCTGGTAGTGCGCGCCATGTCCGACATCGCGGGCAAGGAACAGGTTGAATCCTTCGATGCCTTTATCGAAGTGGCTGGAAAGCACTCCGCCGAAATGATCATCAAGATGCTCGGCAAGCTGTGATCGAAACCGGCTCACTCGAAGTGATGGCCGACGCCCTCCTCTCGACGACGGCGGCCATCCTGGTGGGGGCGGCCCTGCTGGAAGCGGTGATCCCGTGGCCATCTCATCTGCGGCTCTCGGCCGTCACGCCCCTGCTGACCCGACTGGGTCACAAGGTGCACAGAGCCGATGGCACACCACGCCAGCAGCGGCACGCGGGCATGCTGGCGATGCTGGTGGTCTGGGTTCCCTGCGCGGCCGGACTCTGGTCATTGCGCAATCTGGCCTTGAGTGAGCCGCTGTTTGACCTGTTGTTCCTGCTGCTGATGATCGAATCCCGTCCGCTGCGCGAACTCGCCCATGCCACCCGCTCGCTCGCCACGCAGGAGACCCTGCCGCTGGCCCGATTGCAGTCTGCCCCTTGGCTCAAGCGGGAGACCGGCAAACTTTCTGCCATGGGCATTACCAAAGCGATGACCGAAAGTTGCGCCCTGCGTCTGGTCGGCCAATGGGCTGGCCCGCTGCTGGGGTACGCTCTCGCCGGGGTGCAGGGAGCCCTGCTCTGGCGGCTGACCCAGCTGATGAGCCAGGGCTGGAGCATGAAGGATCCCGCCTTTGGCTATTTTGGCCGTGCCGCCAGCGCCCTCTATCAGGGACTCAATGCCCCCACTATCCTGCTGCTGGGACTGCCGCTCCTGCTGCCCCGAATCAGGCAGGCCACTCAACTGCTGCGAAGCGGTGCGCTCTGGCCCTATCCCGCTATCGGGATGCTGCTGACGCTACTTGCTGGCAAGTGCCGGATCCGCCTTGGTGGCCCCCGCTATTATCAGGGAACCTTGCAACGCTGGCCGATACTTGGCAGCGGTAATGACCCCGATGGCGAGTCACCGCGCAAGGTACTCAATATTCTGCAAGCAATGGGCTGGGGCTGGTTGATGCTGGCGCTGCTTGTCACGGTGGCAGGGTTATTTCATGGTTAGATGGCTGCGATTGCTGTCCTGCACACTGCTGGCATGGTTGCCCGGTGCGCTGCTGGCGGCCACACCGAGCCGGGTGGTGAGCGTGGTGCCCCATCTTACCGAACTGCTTTATGACATCGGTGCCGGTGACAGGCTGGTGGCCGTTGATGATGCCTCAGACTATCCCACGGAGGTGAAAACCAAGCCCAAGGTGGCCAATTATCGCAGCATCAATGTCGAGGCCCTGCTAGCGCAAAAGCCGGACTTGATCCTCGGCTGGCGCTCGGCCCAGTCACGAATGCTGGCCCCGTTGGAGCAACTCGGGATCCCGGTTTTCTACTCGGAGCCCACCGATTTTGCCTCTCTGGCCATCGAGATGCGGACTCTCGGCAAATTGCTGGGTGTGGAGAAGAGTGCCGACGAAGCCGCCGATCACTATCTGGCGCACCTGCATGAGCTGCAACAGCGTTATGGCCAGCCAACCGGCGTCAAGGTGTTCTACCAGCTCTGGTACCCACCGCTCACCAGCGTCAGTGGTAATGCCTGGCCCGCTCAGGCCATCGAACTCTGCGGCGGGATCAACGTCATGGCGAATGCCAAAACCCCCTACCCGCAACTGGGCATGGAACAGGTGATCAGAGCCAATCCGGCGCTGATCCTGGCAGGGAGTCAAGATCCTGACGCCCTGCGTCACTGGCAGAAGTGGCCAAATCTCGACGCCGTGCAGCATCGGCGACTCGACCTGATCAATTCGGACGAGCTGCACCGCTTCACCCCCAGAGCCCTCAATGCGGTAGAGCAGGTATGCCAGGCCATTGCCAGACACGACAACAAGTAGCCAAAAAACCGCCATTCAGATCACGCCTGCCAATATAAGCCTGCAAATGGCATAAAAAGTGCTTTAGAATTCTATAGATACCAATCTTCATCATGGGACACCGTCATGTTTAATGGAAAAACAATCCTGGTTACCGGTGGCACCGGGTCATTTGGCAAGAAATTCATTGCAACCGTGCTATCCCGCTACCAACCCGCACGACTGATCGTCTACTCCCGTGATGAGCTCAAGCAGTTTGAAATGCAGCAGCGTTTCAACCATCCCTGCATGCGCTATTTTATCGGCGATGTTCGCGATGCCGAGCGGCTCAATATGGCCATGCACGGCGTGGACTTCGTGGTCCATGCCGCTGCCCTCAAGCAGGTGCCAGCAGCCGAGTACAATCCCATGGAGTGCATCAAAACCAACGTCGGGGGCGCCGAAAACGTCATCAAGGCTGCGCTCAACAACGGGGTCGAGAAGGTGATCGCCCTCTCCACCGACAAGGCCGCCAACCCGGTCAACCTCTATGGCGCCACCAAGCTCTGCTCAGACAAATTGTTCGTGGCCGCCAATAATATGGCGGGCAAGCACCCGACCATCTTTTCAGTTGTGCGCTACGGCAACGTGGTGGGATCCCGTGGATCTGTGGTGCCCTTCTTCGATCGGCTGATCAAGGAAGGCGCCAGCCGCTTGCCCATCACCCATGGGGAGATGACCCGCTTCTGGCTCACCCTGCAACAGGGGGTGGAATTCGTGCTGACCAACTTTGTCCGCATGAAGGGGGGCGAAGTGTTCGTTCCCAAGATCCCGTCGGTGCGCATCACGGACCTCGCCAGCGCCATGGCCCCCGAGCTGCCTCAGGAGATCATCGGCATCCGCCCAGGCGAGAAGCTGCACGAGGTGATGTGCCCGGCCGATGACTCCTACCATACCTATGAGTTCAAAGACTATTACGTCATCGCCCCAAGCATCACCTTCAATCACCGTAGTGATGACTTCTCTGTCAGTGCCATAGGAGAGCAAGGTTGCAGCGTGCCTATAGGATTTGAATACAACTCTCTCAATAATCCCGTCTTCATGTCTCAGGTTGAGTTGCAACAGCTCAACAAGGAGGTATTGGCGGAATGATCCCCTATGGTAAGCAGGACATTTCAGCGGCAGATATAGCCGCAGTCAATGCAGTGCTAAGCTCCAACTTCTTGACTCAAGGCCCGAAAGTTGCCGAATTCGAACAGGCACTTTGTGCCTACACAGGGGCTAGGTACTGTCTGGTGGTCGCAAGCGGCACAGCGGCCTTGCATCTGGCAGTCGCAGCGATGGAATTACCCGAAGGTAGCGAAGGGATCACTACACCCAATACCTTTGCTGCCACGGCCAACAGTATGGCTTACTGTGGTATCAAGCCTGTATTCGCCGATATAGACCCAATCAGCTATAACCTATCCCCCAGCTCAGTATCGGCCCGTATTACTCCAGCTACCCGGTTACTCAGCCCCGTCCATTTTGCAGGCCAACCTGCGGACATGCCGGCTCTGTCCCTCATTGCAAAAGAGCATGGTCTAAAGATCATCGAAGATGCGGCCCATGCAATTGGTTCCTGCTATTCAGACGGCAGTCCGGTGGGCAATTGCCTGTTTTCGGATGCAACAGTGTTCTCATTCCATCCAGTCAAAACGATCACCAGTGGTGAGGGCGGGGCCGTGATGACCAATGATCCTGTGTTGTATCAGCGCATGTTGCTGCTACGCAGCCATGGCATTACCAAAGATCCTGCTCTCCTCCACCAACAATCGGGGCCCTGGTATCACGAGATGCAGACGCTTGGCTGGCATTACCGCATGACTGACATGCAGGCGGCTTTGGGCTTAAGCCAGTTACAACGCCTAGACCTGTTCAAGGCGCGCCGTCGTACCTTGGTAGCGCAATATAACCAGGCACTGGCAGAACTGCCCTGGCTGAAGACCCCCCAGGAAATGGAGGGGTTCTCCTCTTGTTTCCATCTCTATGTGGTAGAGATAGATTATGCAGCCATTGGTAAGAGTCGCAGCCAGGTCATTTATTCATTGATGGCTGACGGCATTGGCACTCAAGTTCACTATATTCCTGTTTATCATCATCCTTGGTATCGTGAGCAATATGGAGACAAAACAGGATCATGTCCGGTAGCAGAGCGTTATTATCAGCATTGCCTCTCTTTGCCTCTCTATTTCACTCTGAGTGACGAAGAGCAGAGCCACGTGATCCAAGCTATACAACGCTTGGCCCGCTAGTCATAAAATAGTGTGTATCACTCTCGACAGCCCGACCTCGATGACATGGAAACTCCTATGACCACATCACAGATCTTGGCCATCATCCCTGCGCGGGGAGGCAGCAAACGCATTCCGGGTAAGAATATCCGTCCTTTTGCTGGTGTCCCTATGATTGTGCACTCAATTAGGGCTGCACAGGACGCGGGCTGTTTTGATCAAATCATTGTCTCAACCGATGATGAACAGATCGCAGACGTGGCCCACAAACATGGGGCCAGTGTGCCATTTATCCGTCCTCCGGAATTGGCAGATGACCATGCGGGAACCCAAGAAGTGATCGCACACGCCATCAACTGGGCCATCTCACAAGGATGGCGACTCAGTTCTGTGTGCTGTCTTTATGCAACAGCACCTTTCGTGCGTGCAGATGATCTACGCACTGGCCTAAAGATGCTTGAGGAGAGCCATCAGCATTTTGTTTTTAGTGCCGGTACATTTGATTACTCTCCTTACAGAGGATTTGTACGATCTGGTGATGGTGTCGAAATGCTTTTCCCCGAACACTTTCCCACCCGCTCTCAGGACCTCCCTTTGGTTTTACATGACGCAGGACAATTTTATTGGGGCACCCAATATGCTTGGCTTGAGAGTAATATTTTGTTCGGCCGTCTAGCTACACCACTGATATTACCACGTCATCTGGTTATAGATATCGATACACTTGAGGATTGGCATCAGGCTGAACTTATGTGGCAACTTCAAAAACAGCAAGGTCTTATCGTATGACAACATCCTCTCGAAAAGTGCTTGTCGTTGCCGCACACCCTGATGATGAAGTTTTGGGATGCGGAGCAACAATTGCTAACCATAGCGAGCGAGGTGACCAAGTATCGGTTCTTATCATGGCTGAAGGTGCAACTTCTAGACTCTCCAAACGAGAACGCTCGGTGGTAATGACGGAGTTAACTGAGCTAAATAGCGCTGCACAGATGGCAAATAGCATTCTAGGTGTAAAGAGACTCAACTTACTAGACTTCCCAGATAACAGGATGGATAGTGTCGATCTGCTTGATGTCATTAAAGTTGTCGAAACCGAGATAAATGAATGGCAACCAGATATTGTTTATACCCATCATGTTGGTGATGTGAACATAGATCATAGAGTAATACATGATGCCGTTATCGCAGCAACCCGCCCCTTACCCGGAAGAAAACCCCAAACAGTTCTCTTTTTTGAGATTGCATCAAGTACAGAATGGCGCCCTGCGGCATCTGCTTATCCCTTCTCACCCAATTGGTTCGTAGACATTACGTCATACTGGCATAAAAAAAAGCTGGCTCTCGAAGCATATGCTTCAGAGATGCGCTCCTACCCGCATCCTCGATCACTTGAAGCTGTAGAATACTTAGCAAAATGGCGAGGGGCCTCTGTAGGATATCATTATGCTGAGGCCTTCATGCTTGGCCGACACATATTAGGTGCCTAATGATTATATTTCGTACCGACGCATCAATGAGCTTAGGATATGGGCATGTTATGCGCTGCCTTGCACTTGCTGACGCATTTAAGAAATTAGGTATAAAATCTGTCTTTATTTTTTCACCTAATGGGGATGCACTCTATGAGGAGGTGGTTAGAAAGGGGCATGAATATAGAATATTGACCTCCTCACCTCTACATTCTCTTGGTGAAAGCGAGCAAGCTGATGCTTATGCTACGTTATCTAACCTATCGACCCCCACGAAACTTGTGGTAGTCGATCATTACCAGCTGGGCATGGATTGGGAAGAAGTAATTATTTCATCCGACATTTCGTTACTGGCAATAGATGATATTTTCCGTTCCCATTGCAGCCAGTTTCTTCTAGACCAGAATGTCATTAAAAGTGAAAATTACTATGTGGATAATATCTCTAAAGAGTGTGTCTGCTTCTTCGGCCCTCGCTATGCCCTATTGTCTGAATCCTTCCAACACCTCAGACATCGTGTAAAGACAAGAAGCAAGCTGGAAAAAATAATTATTTTCTTTGGTGGCACAGATCCAGATAATGAAACGGAAAAAGCTCTGCTAGGGGTATTGGCTGCAAATAAAAACTTTAAAATAGATGTCGTTATTGGTGGCAAAAATCCACATCGAAGCCGGTTATTAAAGTTATGTAGCTCAACACACTCTACTCTGCATATACAGACTCCACATATGGCTAGGCTGATGCTCGATGCAGACCTTGCTATAGGTGCTGGAGGGAGTGCGTCCTGGGAACGTTGCTGTATGGGGCTACCTGCATTAATCAGCACTCAGGCGGATAATCAGGTCCCTATTGCAGCAATACTACATGAATTGGGTGCAGTAATTAATTTAGGTATGGTAGATAACCTTACTGCCACAGATTATCGTACTGCAGTTGAGCGCCTTGACCCCAACCTAATAAATAATATGTCCATAGCGGCTATGTCGATTACCGATGGTAACGGAGCAAGCTATGTTGCGTCATCTATTGTATCTACTCTGGAGAAGATGAAATGACAGTTGATATCAACACTCTATTTTCTAACAAACCGGTAGAGAATAGGGAGCCGTATATCATACTTGAGGCAGGGATTAATCATAATGGTGATATAAATATCGCAAAAAAAATGATATCTGTCGCTAAATCAGCGGGTGCCAATGCTATTAAATTTCAAACCTTCAAAGCTGATGAATTTGTCGGCGATCCAGAGTTACTCTTTACCTACAGCTCACAAGGTAAAAAAGTGACTGAGTCGATGCGGGATATGTTCCGTCGCTACGAATTTTCAGTAGCAGAATGGCATAGCATAAAAAATTTCTGCGACGAAAAAAAGATAACTTTTTTATCTACACCGCAAAATGTTACTGATATGGAGTTGCTACTTCAACTAGGTGTTTCTGCGCTAAAAGTAGGCTCTGATGACTTTACCAATATTCCCTTGCTTAAGCAGTATAGTGCCACTGGATTACCACTTCTCATCTCTTGTGGAATGGCTAATCTTGGGGAAGTTTATCAGGCTCTTGATGTTACAGGTGCAATGGAAGGTAAACCTGTCGTATTGATGCTATGTACATCTCAATACCCGACACCAGTAGCTGATGTAAATCTGAGTAAATTAAAAACTCTAGCGGCAGCGTTCCCAAATTTAGTATTGGGATTTTCAGACCATACCCAAGGGCCCTTGGCTGCAGCAATTGCATATGGTTTAGGCGCTGTGGTATTCGAGAAGCACTTCACACTCGATCATCAATTACCTGGTCCAGACCATTGGTTTTCAGAAGATCCCAACGGGGCTCGAGCATGGATATCTGCGATCAAAGACGCACATCTGATGCTTGGCTCTCCTCTTATAAGACCTACGATTGCAGAGCAAGATATGAAAGTATTGGCTCGCCGAAGCATCACTATATTAAAAGACATTACGCCAGGTGAGATACTCAGTAATATAAACATCGGATTGCGCAGACCTGGTAATGGGCTACCACCAATTCACCTCGACGATGTGCTGGGGAGGGTGGCAAAACACCGTCTTCAGAAGGGCACTTTACTTTCTTGGGAAGACATATAATGATGAAGCAAGATGAATACAAGCAGCATTTTCATGATTTGACTACTTTCAAAGACAATCCTTACCATCCCTTAGTATGGATATTAGGCAATCCTGATATTGGAGAAAATGTTTATATTGGTGCCTTTAGCGAAGTTAATGCTACAGGTGCTAACGTTGTAATTGGTGCTCACTGCGATATTGCATCCTTTGTTACTATTAACTGCGCAGATTCTCACTTGAGGTGCATTGAGCTAGCAAAGTCTATTGATAGAAAAGATATTATCTTGGAGAATAATGTCTTTGTGGGATCCCATTGCGTAATAAAAGGTGGTGTCTACATAGGGCATCATTCTGTCGTTGCTGCCGGTACAATTGTTGATACTGGCCATATTCCTCCATACTCATTAGTAATTGGTAACCCTATGATTGTAAAGGACGGTTACTATTTGAAAAAAGATCAAAAAAAATGATCCCGCATAATAAGCAGACACTTAGTCATGAGGAGTCTCAAGCAGCAGATAGAGTATTAGCATCCGGATGGATTGCACAAGGAGAAGAGGTCTTAGCCTTAGAGCAAGAGTCTGGTGACTATATAAACTTGCTAGCAGAAAATATTGTCGCTGTCAGTAGTGGCTCTGCCGCACTTTATATGGCATTAACGATAGGAAATGCCAAAAAAAGATATATATCTGCCTCTGCCTACTCATGCCGGTCTATATTAAATACGATACAGTTATCTGGTGGTATACCCAATTTCTTGGATATTGAAGAAGTAGTAGTAAACGCCTCATTAAAAAAAAGCAATGCAGACATTTATGTCATCGCCCATATGTTTGGCCCGCCAGATTTGAACGTGGATAACAAAATAAGCTATTTTTTAATTGAAGATGCTGCGCAAGCTCTTGGTGCTAAGATAAAAAATATACAAGTAGGTCTTTTCGGAGATATTGGTGTATTTTCTCTCGGTGCAACTAAAATTATAATGAGTGGAGGGCAAGGTGGAATTATAATATCGAGAAATAGAGATATCTCCGATCTGGCAAGAAAAATGAGAGATTATAACTCAATTGTCGATGCCATCCCAAGATTTAACTTTCAGATGAAAGATATTCAGGCAGCCATTGCCAGAGAGCAATTTAAAAAATTGCCTGAGTTTATTTTTCGTCGCGCCAATATATTTAAAATATATCAGGGAGCAGGTCTTCCAATTATTAACAGCATAAGCCAATATGTGACATCGGTTAGGTTTTTTAGCGCCGTGATTTTCACTGATAGTATAAAGGTCATATCCTGTCAAAATGCTTTGCTTGAAAGTGGTCTCAGATCCATAGTACCAGCCACAGAGGATGAACTGCTTACTACAAATACATTGGTACCTAATGCAGCCGATTTAAGCAAAAAAACACTCTCAACACCCATCTACCCTTCCCTTTCAGATAATGACGTCAATAAAATCATTTCTGTCTGTACGAGGGCACTAAAATTATGATCATCAGCATCCATCAACCCGCATATCTACCTTGGCTAGGATACATAGAACGCATCAAGAAGAGCGACTTATTTATATTTCTCGACACGGTACAATTTGAAAAGAATAGTTTTACCAACCGAAATTTAATTAAGGGGGCCAATGGCCCATATTGGCTAACTATCCCTGTCAAAAAAAAGGGCCACTTAAGCAAGAGTCTATTAGATATAGAAATTGCAAGAGATATCGACTGGCGAAAAAATCATTTAATGTCAATAAAAAGCAGCTACTCGAAAGCCGCTTCATTTCATGAAAAATATGAACAGATATATAAAATATATGACAATAATGAGACTCTCCTTGCCGATCTGTGTTTTAATCATCTGTTATTTTGGCTAGATGAGCTAAATATTAACACAAAAATAATCAGGTCTTCATCACTGAATATTTCATCAAAAAAGTCAGATCTTATCTTAGATATCTGCCAAGAAGTAGGTGCAACGACCTATCTTTCTGGCCCTATGGGAAAAAACTATCTGGAGGAAAATAATTTCATATCAAATGGGATAAAGCTGGATTACGATTACTTCGAACCAACGCCCTACCCGCAATTGTTTGGTTCGTTCATCCCTTTCATGGGCATTGTTGACTACTGGTTCAACGTTAAATAAGGCTCTGCCCGGCGTTGTTTCCCAAATCGATGCAGCTTGAATGGAACTAACTGAGGACTTGGTGATCTGATCACCACCATCCCCTTCAAGTCTGCATCATGGGCAAGTCGCTTCACCCCATCACCAACTGGCCTACATACAACAAGTCTTTGATTAACCGTGGTTCACTCACCTTCTGGGTTGATGCCGAGGCTATGAGCAACTGGTTTCACCACGACCATCATGGGCGGCGGGGGCGCAGCCAGCTTTACACTGACCAGACCATCTGTACCTTCCTGATGCTCAAGGGGATTTTCAACCTCACTCTGCGGGCCACTCAGGGACTACTCGACTCCCTGTTCGAGTTGATGAACGTACCGCTTTGTGCCCCCGATTACAGCTGCGTCAGCAAGCGAGCACGCACAGTGACGGTGGCTTATCGAGAGCCCCCAAAGGGACGTATTACCGACTTGGTTATCGACTCAACCGGGCTGAAGGTGTTTGGTGAAGGCGAGTGGAAGGTCAGAAAACACGGCGCTGAGAAACGGCGAATCTGGCGCAAGTTGCATCTGGCGGTAGACCCAGCCACTCACGATATCGTGGCGGCGGAAGTCTCGCTGGAAAATGTCCATGATGCCGAGGTGTTGCCGACCTTGCTCAACCCTTTGCGGCGCAAGCTGGGACGTGTTTATGCGGATGGTGCCTATGACAGCAAAGCCAGCCATCAGCTAATCTCGCGCAAAGGGTCGACAGCCTGTATCCCGCCTCGCAAGAACGCGGGGTTATGGGAAAAGGGACATCCGAGAAATGAGGCGGTGCTGGTGATGCGCAAGGAAGGGCTGGCGCACTGGAAGAAGATGTCGGGATATCACCGGCGCTCGCTGGCGGAGACGGCGATGTATCGGTTCAAGCAGTTGATGACGGGCAAAATCAGTCTGCGAACATACAACGGTCAGGTCGGGGAAGTGATGGCGTATGTTGGTGCAATCAACAAACTGAACACCCTTGGTCTGCCTGTCAGAAAGCCCCGAGTGTAACGATCACTTGGGGCTGGGGCAGTTGTGGCTTGATGGTTGATTTGGGAAACAACGCCCTGCTCCGGGGTCAGCGCTTTGCTGATAGGCGTGGTGCCGGTTCGTTCGGATTGCAGTTGCTGAACCCAGCGGCGAAGTATGGTTTCACCGACATCCAGTGAACGGCTGGCTTCGGGGACAGAATATCCCTGGTCGAGCACCAGGGATGCGGCTTCGAGTTTGAATTCGGCAGTAAATGAGCGACGTAATCTTGTCATTGAACACCTCAGGTCATGGTGGCGACTCTACCACCTAAAATGGTGTCCGGGATGATTAGACCACTACAGAACAGTACGACATGGTGGTTGCCGCTATTGGAGGCAGTGGCCCATAGGGCGCTGACAGAAATAAGGGAAAGACTGGAATGGGCAGCTGATTATTTGGCCAAGAACGCTTGCCAAACCAAGCAGAGAAAATCTATACAGAACAGGACCTTGGAAGGCGTTTTAAAGGGGCTGAACGCTTAAGGTCCTGTATATGTTGAGGGGCTAAGAAATTAAAGCCCCCGGCTTTGCCGGGGGATATTTACTGACTCAGATTGTATTTTGCTGGGTCATTTTTTATTGTTATTCATATTTTATTTATAAAGATGATATTCTATTTTTCAAGCAAGAACCAAGTAATATCATCTTGAGGAAAATTCGTGTCCCCATGATATATAAAGCCATAGTCAACCAATGACAAATCAGGGAATTTTTTCAATATTTCCCCTGCAAAATCTCTTTTAAAGAGCTTTCCAGAATGCCCTCGATAACTAACTTCAGTTGGTGTTTGATTGTAATACTCGGCAATGAGTATATAGCGCGATGATTTCTGATACATTAACTCATACACTTTAGGTAGTTGATCTGGATTGATATGGATCAACACCCCTTTTGTAAAAATAAAATCCCAGACTTCATTAGAAGTGAAATCAACTATTGATTTTTGGTATATGTCAACATCTGGAACATTACATTTTAATGCCAATGCAGCCTTCTCATTTATCTCAACTGCCGAAAATTCCACATTTGGTAATAAGTGCTTCAGAGCCATTAAATTAAGGCCTACATTAGCACCGAGCTCAAGAATTTTATTAACCCTCTGTGTGCGTGCTATAACTTTGCTAAAAAATGCTAAATTATCGGTCACATAACGTTCATTTTTATTACGTTCAACATACGCATTGCCAAATTCGCCGGCCCAAAAGTCTTCCTGCTCCGTACTCGTGCGTATTCCGGCGAAGTTGAACAGCCATTCCGGCCAACGTGAACACCCTGATCCTTAACGCGCTCACGTCACCC
>NZ_JAPCJA010000052.1:6140-33723 GCF_027707745.1 Aeromonas sp. QDB23 | reverse complement strand
TTGGGGCATGCAGTCGTGGCAAGCCCTCCGATGCCATATCGGCTCTTGAAGCTGGCTGAGGGTCATGGGTAATCAGGAAACAAAATATGAAGGGCATTACTACCACAGAGAAGGGCGATATGGCCCTGCTCCAGTGGTGCATGTCTGCTTTTAACGTCATCGAACATCCGCAAGAGGGAATCTATATTCTCCTGGACGGATCGATGACCTGGCAGGACTGTACCGATACCTATGAACTGTCTCCCAACGAACTCCTGTTCGTGCGCCGTGGCAACTACGCGGTCTGTACCGGTGACAGCCCCTGCCGCCTGCTGTGGCTACCCCTGTCAAACGCCTTTTTGCAAGGTTTCTTGCAACGTTTTGGTTCACTGTTGAGTGAAGTCGCCCGGCTGGAGGGGATGGCCCCCACGTTGCTGCCGTTTCACTCATCCCCTTTGCTGACCCAATGTATTCAGGGACTGCGCGGGTTGACCGAACATGACCATCCCCCCGCACTGGCTCAATTACGCACCGAAGAGTTGCTGTTTCTGCTCGCCTTTGGCGAACAGGGGGCGCAACTGATGTCAATTTTGCGTCAGCTGAGCAATCGCCAGGTCGAGCGGTTGCAACAGTTTATGGAAAAGCACTATCTGATGGAGTGGAAGCTCAGCGAATTCGCCAAAGAGTTCGGCATGGGGTTGACCACCTTCAAGGAGCTGTTTGGCTCGATATATGGGGTTTCTCCCCGCGCCTGGATCAGTGAACGGCGGATCCTCTTCGCTCATCAGTTATTACTCAATAGCGAAATGAGCATCGTCGATATTGCGATGGAGGCCGGTTTCTCCAGCCAGTCCTATTTTACCCAGAGTTATCGCCGTCGTTTTGGTTGTACGCCAAGCCGTGCCAGACATGGCACAGATTAACGCCGGACTAAAATAATCTGACGTTTTTTATAAGCCGCGGAGTGAGGCAATGGATAGAATAGCCAGCATATCGAAACATCATTCCATTATTGCCCGCAGCAAGATGAGCAAGGCATAGCATGAGTCAGCAAGATCACCATTCACCTAACCAGGGCCTGTTTGCAGGTCGTCGGGTTACCGTTGTCCAGCCAGATACCCTGAGTCGGGATCGTCTGGTCGGCCAGCTGTCCGTGCTCCGTTATCAGGATGCCGGCGTGATCACCTCGCAGCAGATGGCCCTGTTGCAACGGCTGTTGCCAAGAACCCGGCTGGAGAGCCTGTTGGGCTCCATCTGGTTTCAGCGCCGTCTCGATGCTGCGCTGGCCGTCTCGCGCGAAGAGCTGCAACAGATCTTGCGGTTGGCAGGCAGCGAGCGTTGCGACTGGATGCAACAGCTGGGGGATCGCATCAATATGGCGGATCGTCCCTTGCTGTGGCACTGGGTGCTCTATCCCTTGCACCGCTGGTGGGTTCAGCATCTGGAACCTCTCTACGGCGCCTGGCTTAACGAGCTGGAGCAGTTGCAGGTAATGCGCCGCCAGCTCAATGCCCAGGCGGTGTTCTGGCAGACCGTGGTCGATGTACCGGCCGGTCTGGAGAGCCGGATCGCCGAACAACTCGCACAGCTGAGCCAGCGCGAGCAGGAGCTCACCCAACTGCAGAGCGATTGCGAGACACGTCTCCAGCTTGCCTGGCCTGCCTGGTATGCGCAAACGAGCAAGGAGGGCAATCCGGATCTGCTGATGCCGGTGCCGCTGGAGCTCGGCGTATTCTGGCATGCCCTGCAGGCACTGCCCCATCAGGATGATGCCGCCAGAACACTGCACGAGTGGCTGGTCGGCCGGGGCATTGCCCTGGGTCAGGATCACTTCTACTGGCAGCCTCCTGCGCCCTAGATAGCCCGAGGAACTATGCACACGCTACTGAATCGATTGGCCGCAAACCTTGGCCAAGGGCCTTTTATTGCCGACGCACAGGGAAAGTACCATCTGCGACTCGATGGTTATCCCCTCTTTTTGACCCCCAGAAACGGTGAATTGCTGCTGAGCACCCCGCTTGCAAGTAGCCAGACAAACGGGGCTGAGAGCCATGATCCGGCGCTGCTGAAGCGTCTGTTGCAACAGGTAGTGGCCTGGGGCCGCCATGCCCCCCATGCCCTGGTGCTGGATGATCTGGGCAATCTGCAACTGGAGGCGCGGCTCGCGCTGGAGTGGCTCGACGAGCAACTGCTGGCGGAGCGCCTGAGCCAGCACATCGCGCTGCTGGATCGGTTGGAACCCCAATTGACCGAGGCCGCACTGGCCCCCCAATGGAGACAGATGATATGGCACCCTTGAGCGTGCAACCCCTGCTGCGCCCCCTGTTGTGGATCTGCTTCGCCGTGATGGCGTGGCTGCGCCCGGCCATGGCGCAGGAGCTGGACTGGGTGCCCATGCCGTACAGCTATGTGGCGGAAGGGGAGAGTCTGCGCGACGTATTGGTCAACTTCGGAGCCAACTACGAGGTCTCGGTGGTGGTTAGCGACAAGGTCAACGATCAGGTCAACGGCCAGTTCGAACATGACGAGCCGCTCGCCTTCTTGCAGCAGCTCGCCTCCCTCTACAACCTGGTCTGGTACTACGACGGCAATGTGCTCTACGTCTTCAAGAACAGCGAAGTGCAGTCCCGTCTCATCAATCTGGAGCAGACCGGTGCCGCCGAGCTGAAACAGGCGCTGCAGCGTGCCGGGATCTGGGAGCCGCGCTTTGGCTGGCGCCCCGATGCGGATAACCGGCTGGTCTATGTCTCTGGCCCGCCCCGTTACCTTGAGCTGATCGAGCAGACTGCGCTGGCGCTGGAGCAGCAGACTCAGCTACGCAGCGAGAAGACCGGGCCGCTGGCCATCGAGATCTTCCCGCTCAAGTACGCGTCGGCCACCGACCGATCTATCCAGTATCGCGATACCGATGTGGAGGCCCCCGGTTTAGCCACCATATTGGCCAGACTGCTCAGCGATGCCGGGGTGCAGATGGTCAACGGCGAGGGTAACAAGAAAGGGGCAGCGGTCACGTCCGGCCAGGCTATCGTGCAGGCCGACCCTTCCCTCAACGCGGTGATCGTGCGCGATACCCCGGAGCGGATGGCGATGTACGGCAAGCTGATTGCGGCGCTGGACAAACCGGCGGCCCGCATCGAGGTGGCGCTCTCCATCATCGACATCAATGCCGAGGATCTCTCCCAGCTGGGGGTGGATTGGCGAGTGGGGATCCGCACCGGTTCGAACCAGCAGGTGATCATCAAGACCACCGGCGATCGCAAGGGGATCGAAGGGGGCGCCGCGCTCGGCAGTCTGGTGGACTCCAAAGGACTCGACTATCTGCTGGCCCGGGTCAATCTGCTGGAAAGCGAAGGCAACGCCCAGGTGGTCTCCCGTCCGACCCTGCTGACCCAGGAGAACACCCAGGCGGTGATCGATCACAGCGAAACCTACTACGTCAAAATCAGCGGTGAGCGGGTGGCCGAGCTGCAGGGGATCACCTACGGCACCATGCTGCGAATGACGCCCCGGGTGATCCAGATGGGCGACAGACCCGAGATCAGCCTGAGCCTCCACATCGAGGATGGTGGTCAGAAAGTTAACAGTACCGGTATTGACGGGATCCCGACCATCAGTCGTACCGTCGTTGACACCATCGCCCGGGTCAGCCACGGCCAGAGCCTGTTGATCGGTGGTATCTACCGCGACGAGATAAACGAGAACCTGAGCAAGGTGCCCTTCCTTGGCGACATCCCCTATCTGGGCGCGCTGTTTCGCAGCAAGGATACCCAGACCAAGCGCTCGGTGCGGCTCTTTATCATCGAACCACGGCTGATCGATGACGGCATCGCCCACTATCTGGCCCTCGGTAACGGTCAGGATCTGCGTGCCGGGTTGCTGGGGACTGATGAGCTTTCCAACCAGAGCCTCTCCCTTGGCAAGGTGCTGGGCGGCGCCCAGTGCCAGCCGCTGGCCGCAGCCCGTGATGTGCAGCAACTGCTGCGTCAGGGGGACAAGAGCTCGTCCCTTATCCAGTGCCGGATGGGCAATGAACTGGGGTGGCGACTGGTCGAGATGGACAAGGATCAAAAATGTACGCCGGCTGCCAACTGGTGTGTGCAGGCGGGCAACGAGGGCGCCACCCGATGAGCTGGAAGTGCCGTGTCTATCGCGGGCTCAACCGCGGGGTGGAAGTCCCTCTGCCGGAGGGACGTCTGGTCATCGGCGCCGATCCTCTCAAGGCCGATCTGGTGCTGGTGGATGAGGGGATGGCCGCCGAACATCTGGTGCTGCTGGTGAGTGGTGAGGGGATCACCCTGCAAGCCTGGGCAGACGGCATCACCCCGACTCAGGACGGTGTCGCCCTGACCGCGGGAGACTCGCTCAGGGCGGGGGCGCGACTGGAGGTTGGCCCGTTGCTCTGGAGCTTCTGTGACAGCAGCCGTTCACTGCCCGAACAGCTCGATGCGCAGGCCCTGGTGGCTGCGCCATCCCGTGCGCCGCGGCGGCGGGCGACTGGCGCCGATGTCTGGATGGGCGCCCTCTGTCTGAGTCTGGTGGTCGCGGTGATCTTGCTGCTCGGCACAGGCTGGTGGCATGGCGCTGACGAGAACGAATCTGCGCGCACAGAGCAGGCATTGAAACGCTTTCTGGCCGCGCCGAACTACCGTCAGGTGGTGTTGAACAACAGCGATCCCGAGCTGTGGCAACTCTCGGGTTACGTCGATGAGAACAGCGCGCGTCTTGCGCTGCAGCAGTACCTCGACAGCAATGGTTTCAGCTATCGGCTCGAGCTGCGCACCATGGAAGATTTGCGGCAAGGGGCCGGTTTTATCTTGCAGAAGCTGGGTTATGAACAGCTGCAGATCCGCAATGGCAAGGAGCCCGGCTGGCTCAAGCTCAGCGGTGAAATTCAGGGGCAGGATGGCAAATGGAGCAGCATTGAATCCCTGCTCAAGCAGGAGGTGCCCGGCCTGCTGGGCGTTGAGAATCAGGTACAGATTGCCGGGGCCTATCGCAAGCGCCTCGACGCCTTGCTGCAGGAGCAGGGCCTGGCTGGATCACTGCGGGTGCGCGAGGCGGGTGGGCGACTCGAACTCTCCGGTCAGCTGGATGAGCGCGATCTTGGCCAGTTTCAGCTGGTGAGCCAGCAGTTTCGCCGGGAGTTTGGTGCCTACCCGATGCTGGAGCTGATCAATCAGACCAGAACGCCGCGCCAGGATGAGCTGGAGTTCGATGTGCGCAGCGTCTCGTTTGGCCGGGTGCCCTACGTGATCCTGGCGGACAACCAGCGCTATCCGGTCGGGGGCGCAACTGCCAGCGGCGTGCGGGTGCTGGCCATTCGCCGCGATGCGGTGGTGGTGAGCAAGGGCAAGCAGCAATACATCGTCAAATTAAAAGGAGTCGAGCAGCATGATGACCAGTATGGAAGCGCGACTGTCCGGCGCTGACCCCTCCTTTACCCGCGAGCTGCGCGAGCAGCTTGTGCAGGCACAGGGCGCAGTGAAGCGGCAACTGCTGCGTGGGGGAACTCCGCACCAGTATCAGGCGTGGCAACAGCAGGCCGATGCCATCGAGGCGGGCATGAAGATACTTGAACAGATAGAGGGAGTATGAGAGATGGCCGATATTTTTAACCCGGGGAATACCCTGGACAAGGTTGCCGACAATCTGAAAGACCAGGCAAACAAAGCCAATGAGGAAGTTCAAAAGGCGATTGAAGCGTTGAAAACCTCGCCGGATGATCCGGCTCGGTTGGCCGAGCTGCAGCACAAGATCAACAAGTGGTCAGTGATCTACAACATCAACTCCACCGTGACTCGGGCCATGAAAGACCTGATGCAGGGTATTTTGCAGAAGATTTGATGATGAACTCTCAACTCAAGCGACAGCTGGCCGAGCTTGCGCTGGCAGGCACCGGACACCATTGCCACCAGGAGGCGGCCACCATCGCCGACTGGCTGGCGGGCGAACCGGAGATGACCGAATGCGTGACGCTCATTCGCCTCTCCTCCCTGATGAACCGGGGAGATTATCAGGCCGCCTTGCTGCTGGGTGGCGAGCACTGCACGCCGGATATCGAGCCCTGGCTGGCCCTGTGCGAGTGGCGGCTGGGTCAGCAGGAGGCGCTGGCCGCCCGGTTGCTGCGACTGGAACAGAGCGGCCAGCCTGCCTTGCAACAGTTTGCCGCAGGCCTGCGTGAGCAGATGGCATCATGAAAATTGAAGGCAGCGATCAGCTGGGGGGAGAGCAGCCGCAGCGTCAGCCGCTCCCGCCCGAATCCATGGCCCAACACCAGTTCGAACGACTGCTGGCCAAGGCCCCCGAGCCGGATCTGTTCGAGCGTTGGCAACAGGGGGCTCCCCTTGACGGTTTGCTGGCCGGTGCGACGCCAGCCGCCAAGCGTGAACTGCTCTGGCAGATCTACCAACAGGGCGACAGCCCATCGTCGGAGATTGGCAAGCAGCTGTTTGCCCCGGTCACCGACAAGCTGATCGCACGCTTTGGCGAGCGCCAGCCGCCGGTGGTGGATGCCATCGATCTGCCGGAGTTGCGAGCAACCATGCGGGAGTTTGATCCCCTGGCGTCGCGGCGGGAGAAGGTGTTGCTGAACCTGCTAAGCGAGCTCAGGGATGGGCAGGGCGCTGTGCCCGCGGAACATGTGTTTCTCGATGCACTGGCCCGGCGCGAGCTGATGACCCTGATCCCGCTCAACGGCATGGTGGACAATCTGATGCGCAATTCGCACAAACTTGATCTGGAGGCGTGATGGAAATTGCACAGTCTGCCCAGGCGGTGGTCACCAGCCTGGATGAGTTGAAAGCGGTGGATCTCTCCTCACCCCATGTTGCCAGTTTTGAACAGGCGATGGGGAGCACATCCCAGGGGATGGGGAGCTCCCTGCTGGGGGAGCTGGGGGAGTTGAAGCAGCAGTTTGTCGAGGCCAAGCAGAGCCTGCAAGCCGAGCTGGCCACCCCGGGGGATGACCCCAACAGCCTGATGCAGATGCAGTGGTCGCTGATGCGGATCACCATGCAGGAGGAGCTGATTGCCAAGACCGTGGGCAAGATGAGCCAGAACGTAGAAACCCTGTTGAAGACCCAGTGAGGTAGTGTGAAGAGATCGATGCTGATGGGGGTGCTTGGCGCCTCGCTGCTGCTAAGCGGCTGCAAAGTGGAGCTCTATACCGGGGTCACTCAGAAAGAGGGCAACGAGATGCTGGCGTTGCTGCAGACCGAGGGGATCGCCTCGGACAAGCAGCCGGACAAGGATGGCCATATCAAGCTGCTGGTGGAGGAGTCCGACGTGGCGCAAGCCATCGAGACCCTTAAACGCAAGGGCTATCCGCGGGAGAGCTTCTCCACCCTGCAGGATGTGTTCCCCAAGGATGGCCTTATCTCCTCGCCGACCGAGGAGCGGGCTCGTCTCACCTATGCCAAGGCGCAGGAGATCTCCAATACCCTGTCGGAAATCGATGGCGTGCTGGTGGCTCGCGTCCATGTGGTGCTGCCGGAAGGCAATGAGGGGATCAGCAAGAAACCCTCGCCCGCCTCGGCCTCGGTCTTTATCAAGCATGCGGCAGATATCCAGCTCGATACCTATATTCCGCAGATCAAGCAGCTGGTCAACAACAGCATCGAAGGGCTCGCCTACGACCGGATCAGCGTGGTGCTGGTGCCCTCGGCCGATGTGCGCCAGAGCCCGTTGATGCCGCGCAATACCTCGCTGTTCTCCATTGAAGTGAGCGAAGGTTCAAAATGGCGGCTGGGTGGCTTGATTGCCCTGTTGTTGGCGCTGGTGGTGACCAGCAACCTGGCGCAATACATGTGGCACCGGAGCCGGAGTCGCGGATGACGGTCGGTTTGACCCCCTATCAGCTGCGCTTTTGCCCGGCCAGTTACCTCCATGAGGCGCACTTGCCCTCATCCTGGGCGCAGGTGCCGGAGCTCCTGCCGGGGTGGCGGACGTTGCCAGCCAGTAACGGCGCCTTGCTCGAGGCGCTGGCATTGGGGATTGGCTACGAGATGCCCGCGCCTCTGGGGGGATTGGCGCTGTTTCCCCAAAGCGAGCTGGTGTTGTTGTTGCGCCGTCTGGGGGCCGTGTTGCACGGAGAGGCGATCCGCCACTGCCTGCTGGCACCAACGCTGCGCCAGATCATCGCCCGGCTGGGGGAGGAGGGGCACAGAGCCGTACTCTCCCAGCTCGACTTGTTGATCGGCCCCTGGCCCGCAGGTTGGCAGCGGCCGCTGCCCGCTCAACTCGATGAGGGCCTGCTGGAGGAGGCGGGCTTGCAGTTCTGGCTGGCGGCGGCCGGGGAGGGCTACCCTGACTGGGCCCGCCGTCTCGCCCTGCGCCTTCCCCCGGCGCCACCCGGGCCATCATGGCCTCTGGCGGCTGACCAGCAGCCACTGGCCCGGGCGCTTTGTCTCAAGATTGCCAAACAGGTAACCCCCCAATGCTGCCATTTGTTGAAATAAAGAGTGACCATCTGCAACTGGCGCCAAGCCAGCGTATGTTGCGTAGCCAGGATTACCTCTCCTACCTGAGCGCACAGGAGCTGGTAGAGGCCGCCCGCGCCCAGGCGGCCGATATCGTGGCCGAGGCCCGCGCCGTCTATGAAGAGCAGAAGAGCCTTGGCTGGCAAGCCGGGATTGACGAGGCCCGGCGCGAACAGGCGGTGCTGATCCACCAGACCCAGTTGCAGTGCCAGGGGTACTATCGCACCGTGGAGCAGCAGATGAGCGAGGTGGTGCTGCAGGCGGTGCGCAAGATCCTGCACGATTACGATCAGGTGGCGCTCACCCTCAAGGTGGTGCGTGAGGCGCTCTCGTTGGTGAGCAACCAGAAGCAGGTGACGATACGGGTTCACCCCGAGCAGGTGCAGGCGGTGCGCGACCAGATCGCCCGGGTACACAAGGATTTCCCCGAAATCGGTTACCTCGAGATCTCCGCCGATGCCCGCCTCGATCAGGGGGGCTGCATTCTCGAGACCGAGGTGGGGATCATCGATGCCAGCCTCGACGGCCAGCTGGAGGCGCTCTCCCTCGCCATGAGCTCGGCGCTGGAAAAGCGTGGTGAGCAGCAGGCTCGACTCGCCGGGGTGAGTGCAGAAATCGGCTAGAGGGCGGTGTCATCACCGGATGGACCGGTAGCGGATAGTCTGCTGTCGGCCCCATCGTTGTGCTAGCCGCCATCTGGCAGATTCTTGTCGGGCTTGAAAACTGAACTTGGGTTCAGAACGTGGAGATCAGGGCTCCATTGCGAATGATTTGGGCCTGAATGTCTTGGCATAACATCTGAATGTGGGGCTCATCAATCTTTTCGCGGGGAATATAAATTCCGATAGTCCCCTTGTTGTACTCTTCGCCCATTTGCAGCGGGCAGATACCGAAGCGGGAAAAATAACCAGCCATGCTCACAGGATAAGGCATGACAGCATTGCTACTATTGACAATATCAATACTGGTGAGCAGGGAGTTGCTGCTGTAAATGATTTTGTCATTCAGCTTCATAGCGGCGCGTTCCTGTTTTTTTCTCGCCAAGTCATCGACCAGATGCAGATATTTTTCCTCATCCGGCGTCACCAGCAGGCTGGGATAATCCACCAGATCCTGTTTGCTGCATATTTTCCCTGTGAGGGGATGACCCGCTCTGACAAATACCCCATCGTGAGAAAGAAATAGCGGGATAAATATCAGGCTGTAATTTTTGGCCAGCCCGTGAATTTCATGTCCGAGAAACAGGTCGATATGATTGCCGAGCAGCAGATCGAGCAGGCGCAGATGGTTGCCGACTTCAATATTGATGGTGCAGGATGGGTTGGCTTGCTGATAGCGGGCGGTGACAGGTTGCAATACCGGTTGCCACCACGCATGTCCGGTGCCCACGTTTAGCGGCCGCGCGGTGCGCTCGCGCAGGCTGGCCAGCTGCCGGAGAGTGTCATCGTAGATCCGCTGCATCACGCGCGCCTGCTCCAGCAGTAGCTCTCCGGCTGCGGTAAGTGTCACGCCGCTGGCATGTCTGATCAGCAAGGTCGTTCCCAGACTCTCCTCAAGTTTTTTCATGTTGTGTGTCAGCGTCGGCTGGCTGAGTCCCATTTGCCTGGCTGCCAGACTGACATTTTTGTGGGTGGCCACTTCAATAAATTGTCTTAGATGCTTGTCCACGAATATGGCGTCCGGTCATAAGCGGGTGGTGCGCCAAACTAGTGTAATCACCATGGGCTGTCAATTATCCCCCTTCACTGACTGGCTATTTTTATGTGGCTCCCTTCACGTTGTATTCAATTCATTTTTACCGCCTGATAGCCGGTTTGGTGCGGAGGATCACGTAATTTCATCTGGCTATAGATGTTATCTATGCCGATGGTGATGTGGTCTATTTTTCTGGCGAATGCTGACCACGTAGACTGGAAAAAACGGTTTTACTCAATGCTGTTTCAATAACAAAACAAAAAAGTAACGAAGGGAAAATATGAAAATTCGTCCATTGGCTTTATCCGTGGCGTTATGCTGCGGCGGGGTTCTTTTGTCCGGTTGTAACGACAGCTCATCCAGCAGTAGTGACAACGGGGTCAAACCGGAGGTGAAGGCGCCCTGGGATTTTGATCTCTATATGGTTGGCGAATTTAGTGGCTGGGGCCGTGAGGACAAATTCAAACTGACCTTCAAGGATGGGGTCTATCGTCTGGACAACCTGAAGATGAACTCGGGGATGTCCCCCTTCAAAGTGGCTGGCCCCGAGTGGACCAAATATCCCGATTTCTCCGCGGACTCCCGCAAGGAGACCAGCATCTTCCCCGGTCAGGTCTATCCCATGTACTACCAGAACAATGGGCAGAACAACCGTCTGGTGGTGACTGAAAAGGGGTTGCTCGACATTCAGGTCAAGGTGACCAATGCCGATCTGGCTGCACCGGCCATCGAGTTTTCCATGGTGCGTGATGACCCCAATTACAGCGAGAGCCTCTATCTGAAAGGGATTGATGGCAATCTGGAGCCCGTCCTGCAGATGGTCTATCAGGGGGACAAGCAGTATGTGATGGTGGCCAAGCTGACGACGGGTGAGCACAAGATAAAGATTGCCTCCGCGCAGGAGGGGATCGGTTTTGGGCTCAATGGCGTCATTGCATTGAACAACCCGGTCAAGATGCAGCGCTGCGATGCCCAGTGCCAACTGGCAACCGTGCGGGTAGAGCAGGAGGGGTATTACAAGTTCCTGCTGGATGCCAGCCAGGATGAGAACGCTCCCCTGTTGCAGGTCAGCGTCGCAGGGGAGGGTGACCTTGGCATGATCAATCCCCATGAAGGGCATGAGCTGATCGAGAAGCGCGAGTATGAGACCTATAAACCCGGGGTGACGGAAACGGCAACTTTCTCGGTCAAGCAGGCCAGTGACGAGTATCGTAGCTATGCGCAGTCGACCACTCAGGAGTTGCGTGATCCGGGCGAGAACTTTACCACCTATCAGGAGCAGTCCGATCTGCCCCGCCTGCGCTCCGGCAACATGGTGTTTGATGCCCTGTTTGCGCTGGCTGCTTACGAGATGCGCCAGAACAGCGTGGCGCAGGTCAAGGATGGCAGTTACAACGGGGGGCAGGCGATCCCTTGCGACTGTTTTGAAACGGGCGCCAAGTGGCATTACGTCTGGACGCGGGATCTCTCCTACGCCACCGATCTGGGGCTGGGGGCGCTTGATCCCATGCGTGCTCGCAACTCCCTGCGATTCAAGCTATCGGATTTCAGATCTGAGCTGAAAAGCGATCTGGACAGCTTGATCCCGCAAGGACGCCAGATCATTCAGGATACCGGTACGGGGGGCAGCTGGCCCATCAGTACCGATCGCATGAGCTGGGCCCTGGGGGCCGAGCGGGTGCTGGCCGCCCTGCCGGATGCCGAGCGCAGCGCGTTCTTGCCCGAGGTGTTTGAAGGGCTGAGCAACACCATAGAGAGTGATCGTCTGGCCGCTTTCGATAGTGCAGATGGCCTCTATGTCGGGGAGCAATCCTTCCTCGATTGGCGCGACCAGACCTATGCCAAGTGGATCACCGCAGATATCGCCCACATCGGCATGAGCAAATCCCTCTCAACCAACGTGACCCACTATCAGGGGTTGCTGCTGGCCGCGCGGGTGGCTGGCGAACTGGGTCGAGATGAGCTGGCGAGCCGCTATAACCAGTGGGCGGGGGAGCTGAAACTGGCGATCAATCGCGCTTTCTGGCTGGCTGACGAGAAGATGTATGCCAGCCTGATCAACACCAGTACCGATCAGAGTCCAGCCTACAAGTTCGATCTATTGGGGGAATCCCTCGCCATTCTGGCCGGTGTTGCCGATGAGACGCAGGCCAAAGAGATCATCAGTCGCTATCCCATGGGCCCTTATGGCGCGCCGGTCTACTTCCCGCAGCAACCCGATATGCCGGTTTACCATAACCGCGCCATCTGGCCCTTTGTCTCCGCCTACGGGCTGAAGGCGGCGGCCATGGTGCAGAATGTTGCCGTGGTCGATCACCATATCGACTCCCTGATGCGAGGCGCCGCGCTGAACCTCTCCAACATGGAGAACCTCGAGTGGCTCTCCGGCCAGCCATCCCTGATGGATCTGACCCATCCCGATTTGACCGGGCCGGTGATCAACTCCCAGCGCCAGCTCTGGTCTGTCGGGGGTTACCTTGGCATGGTGACCGACACTACCTTCGGCTACAAAGTGGAAGAGGGTGGGATCAGGATCAAGCCGTTTGTTACCGCTCACCTGCACAAGTTGATGGGGGCCAAGAGCGAGGCCGCGCTCAAGGGGCTCAACTACCGTGGCAAGCAGATCGATATCGTGCTGCACCTGCCGGAGCAGGGCGGGGAGGGCAGTTACTATCCGGTGCGCGGCATTACCCTCAATGGCGCCCCGGTGGGGGAGCAGATCAGTGAAGGCATGCTGGCCCCTAGCAACCGGATTGAGGTGACGCTCGGTGCTGCCGTGGCTGATGATCAGGGGATCCGCCTGATCAAGGATGTGGCGCCGCTGGATGTCGAGAATCGTCAGGTATTCGCACCGACCGAGCCGACCCTGCTCGGGGTTAGCGAGCAGAGTGGCAAGCTGGTTGTTGCCCTGCAGGACCATGTCAACAAGGGGGCGCTCAGCTACAACATCTATCGGGATGGCAAATTGGTGGCCTCCGGGCTGGATCGTGCGACCAACTGGGTCGACGACATGGTGTTACAGCCGGGCCAGGCCTATTGCTACAGTGCCGAGGCGGTCTATCCGGAGTCCGGAAACCGCTCCCATCATGCCAAGCCGATTTGCTATCAGCCTGCGCTGCAACATATCGCCATCGATGCGGCCAACGTCTCCCATACCGGGAGTGTGAGCGCCGCCGATGGGGCCATTCCCGTCCCTTACCTCAAGGATTGGGGCCGCCCCGACGACAGCTTGCTGGTACAGGGGGTCAAGCTCGATGGCAAGCACGCCATTCGCCTGCAATACAGCAATGCCCAGCATGCCATCAATCTGGGGGTGACCAACGGGGTGAAACGGATCTCGGTGGTACGTGGTGGCCAGGTGGTCGCCAGCGGCGTGGTGCAGATGCCCCATGTGATGAAAGAGGGTGACCTCAAACCGCTGCGTGACTCGACGCCGTTTGTGGTGGATCTGCCCGCCGGAGAGTATGACATTCGGGTGAGCGATTTTTACAACATGAGTTACCTGAAGGCGAACGACACCTACAACGATGCAGGCGGTCAAAAGGGAGCGGTCAATCTGATCGATCTCGCCAGCATCACCGTCTCGGCCCGCTAAGCGGTCAAACAAAACGGCCAAACAAAACCGCCCCGGTTAGCCGGGGCGGTTTTTTTATTTAGCGATACCGAGGTGAGCCGTGCGGGCAAGCAAGGGCTCAGCGATAGCGGCCACGTACCGAGCTGCTGGCGCGGCCTGCCATCTTGATCAGACTCTGGCGGGTGTGCAGGTGGCAGAGTGCGACGCCGAGGGCATCCGCCGCATCCGCTTGCGGGGTGGCGGAGAGTTTCAGCAGATGGGTCACCATATGCTGCACCTGCTCCTTGGCGGCGCCGCCGGTGCCGACTACCGCCTGCTTGATCTGGGTGGCGGAGTATTCGCTTACCGGCAGATAGGCGTTGACCGCGGCGACAATGGCACTGCCCCGGGCCTGCCCCAGCTTCAGCGCCGAGTCGGCGTTGCGGGCCATAAAGACCCGCTCGATGGCAAACTCGGTGGGTTTGAACTGGGTGATGATCTCGCATACCCCGTCATAGACCTGCTTGAGGCGCTCCGGCAGCTCGCCGCAATCGGTGCGGATGCAGCCAGAGCCCAAGTATTCGGCCTTGCCGCCCACGACCCGGATAACCCCGTATCCGGTGATCCGCGAACCCGGATCGATGCCCAAAATAATGCTCATGGGTGTTGATTGCTCTAAACGCGAGTGATGGCCGCCAAGATAGCAAACTGTGGCCCGTTTGGCTGTATGTCCCGGGTCAAGCGGGCAAAGATTGGCCAGCCTGCGTCGGGCGTGGTTAGCCCTTGAACAATTCTATGGTGTCGCCATCCTGCAGGCTGCCTGCGCCGCGCACCACCACCCTATCCCCCTGCTTGAGGGCACCGCTCACCGCCACCTGCTGGCTGTCGCCAAACAGCACGGTGACCGGCACCCGATTCACCTTGAGCGCCTTGCCGCTTCGCGCCACCTGATAGACCACGCTGCCATCGGTGCCGAGCACCAGAGCATCACGGGGCAGCAGCATGCTCTGCTGATCCCCCAGTGGAAGGGCAACCCGTACCGGCGAGCCGATGATGAAGGTGCCCGCTTCCGGTTTGAGGCGCAGCTCGATCAGCCGCGATTTGGGATCGGCGCTGGCGGCCCGCTGGTAATAGACACCGTGACCGCTCAGCTGCTCCCCCTCCACCCGCAGCCGGGTTTGCGGCGCCAGCTGCTGGGCCCAGAGAATGGGGGCCTGCAGGCGGATATCCGGCTGATCCGGGTTGACCAGCTCCAGCGCCTGCTCGCCAGCGTCCACATGCTCGCCGGGCTGGATGAAGTGGTTGTTCACCACCCCGTCGAACGGGGCATAGATGTGGCTGCGGCGCAGCTGTTCTTCAATCTGGTTCACCTGTATGGCGGCCAGTCGCTCAGCCAGCGCGGCCTGCTCCACATCGTAGCTGGCCTTGTCGTACTGGCTTTGGGAGGCGCTCTTTTGCTGGTGCAGTCGGGTGATCCGTTGGGATTCGGCGCGGGCGAAGCGCAGGTTGCTCTGCCATTTCGCCTGCTCGGCGCGAGCCTGCTCCAGCGAGAGGTGCAGTGCCGCGCTGTCGAGGCGCAGCAGCTCGTCCCCTTTTTTGACTCCGCTGCCAAATTCGGCGATCCACTCCACCCGGCCGCTTACTTCGGCGCTGAGCGCCGCCTGCTGGCGACTCGCCACCGTGCCGCTGACCCAGATATTGGCGGCCGCATCCCCTTGGGTCACATCCGCCAGGGTCACCATCTTGCCCTGATCGGCCAATACCGGTAGCGCACTGCCTGCAATCAGCACAGCGCCAGCCAACATTCGGGTAATCATATGTGTCATCAATGAGCTCCTTGCTCAGGCCCGCTGGCGCAGGGGTTGTGGGATCGCCACCTGCTCCCCGAGACGCAGGAAAGCAGGCAACAGGATCAGGGTAAACAGGGTGCTGCAACTCATGCCGCCGACAATGACGGTGGCGAGCCCGCGGTAAATTTCGCTCCCTTCGCTCGGGCTCAGCATCAGCGGCAGCATGCCGAAGATGCTGGTTAGGCTGGTCATGGCGATGGGACGCATCCGGCTTTGCAGGGCATCGGCCACCGCCAGCTGACGGCTCATGCCGTCCCGTTCGGCGGTGCGGGTCTGATGCACCAGCAGGATGGCGTTGTTGACCACCAGTCCCAGCAGGATGACAAAGCCGATGATGGTGAGCAGATCCATCGGCAGCGGCACCAGCAACCCGCTCAGCTGCAGCGCCAGTACGCCGCCAACCGAGGCAAGGGGCAGGGTGAGCAGCACCAGCAGGGCATCCTTGATGGAGGCAAACACTCCCCACAGCAGCACCAGCAGGATCACCACGGCGAACAGAAAGATGGTCCCCAGATTGTCGAGCGCCTGTTGCAGGCTGTCGGCGTTGCCGGCAATGCGCAGCTCGCCACCGGCGGGCAGCAGGGGGCGGATGGCGGCAAAACTGCGGTTTTTCAGGGTGTCGATCACCTGCTCCATGGTCATGCCCGCCGGAGGCGCTATCTGCAGGCTGATGCTGCGCCGCCCATCGGCCCGGAAGATGCTGGCCGGGCCCATGTCGTGCTCCACCCGCAACAGCTCGCCAAGGGGAACGATGCGCCCGGAGGGGGTGGCCAGCGGCACTGCCTTCAGTTCGTCCGGATTGGCGGAGCTCTGCCCCATCAGCATGATGTCGAGCCGATCCTCGCCGTCGAAATACTCGCCAACCCGCAAGCCGTCGCCAAAGGTCTGGATGATGGCGGGCAGGGGCGTGCGATCCCAACCCACTTCGGCGAGACGTCGATCTTGCGGCACCAGTTTGAGCTCGGGGGCGGTGAAGTCGAGACTCGGCTCGGGCCGGATCTGTGCTCCCGGCAGGTCCTTGCTGAGGATCCCCATGCTGGCACGGGCCGCCTGATAGAGCTCGGGCAGGTTACCCCCCTGCAGCAGCAGGGAGACGCCGTTTTCGCTGTCAAAGCCGCCAAACAGCGACCCCTGACCGCCGAACACCCGGGTGTCGGGAATGCCCACCAGCAGCTGTTTCATCAACAGGCTCTCCAGCTCCTTGATGCGGGTCTCGTCCTTGGGGCGCACGCCAATCTGGGCGCCCCCCGGGTAGCGCAAGATGTAGTAGTTCTTGAGGGCAGGCTCTTTCTCCCCCTTCATGTAGGGGGCGAGGCGGGTGATCAGGGTATCGATCACCTCTTCGCGCTGGGCCTTGAGGTTGACCCCGGGGGTGAAGTTCATCCAGACATCCACCGCGTCCCGTTTCACATCCGGCAGATAGTCCATCTTCGGCAGCAGCGCCCAGGTAGCCAGTACCGGCAGACTCATCATCAGGGTGATGACCGTCCAGCGCTGGCGTGAGGTCGAGGTCCAGCGGATCACGTGACGGGTGGTGCGCTGCCACAGCGACTCATAGGGATCGGTCAGCGTTTCATGTCCCATCCAGCGCGCCGCCACCGCAGGCAGCACGATGACGGCGACCAGCATGGAGACCGTCACGGCGCAGGCGATGGTGAGCGCCAGATCGGCAAACAGCTGACCCTCCACATCGTTGAGCAGCAACACCGGCAGGAAGATGGCGACCGTGGTGAGGGTGGATGCCACCAGCGCCGTCCATACCTGACGGGTACCTTCGAGCGCCGCCTCCGCCTTGCTCAAATCCCCCCGCTCGTGGCGCCGGTAGATGCTTTCCAGCACCACGATGGCGGCGTCGAGCACCATGCCGACGGCAAAGGCGATGCCCGCCAGCGAGATGATATTGAGGGTGCGATCCATCACCTTGAGCAGGCAGAAGGTGAGCATGATGCTGATGGGGATGGCGAGGGCAATCATCAGGGTCGCTTTGAGCTGGCGCAGGAAGAGCCAGAGGATGGCACAGGAGAGCAGCACCCCGAGCCCCAGGTTGGCGGTGACCATGCTGACGGCGCGATTGATGTAGAGGGAGGCATCGAACGACTGCTCCATGTGCAGCCCGACCGGCTCCAGCACCTCGCGGTTGAGCTCGTTCACCCGGGCCTTGATCGCCTCAAGGGATGCCAGGGCATTGGCACCGCTCTCCTTGAAGATCTGGGCGGCGATGGCGGTATTGCCGTTCTGGATCCGCAGCACCGGGTTCTCTTCCCGGGCCACCCTTACCTCCGCTACATCACGCAGATAGATGGGCAGGCCATCGCGCCAGTCCACCACCTTGTCCCCCAGCGTCTCGACATCGTAACGACCGGCGAAGCGCAGCTTGTACTCCCAGCGACCGATGTCGAGGGTACCGGCCGACACGTCCCAGCCGGTGGTGGCGCGGCTGGCCAGCACCGGGATCTCCACCCCCAGCTCGGCGGCGCGATAGGGGTCGAAGCGGATCTGGATCTGGCGCTCGTTGATCCCCTCGACTGCGACTGTCGAGACCCCTTCGATGCGTTCCAGCTCGGGTTTGACCCGCGCCTCGATCAGCGCCTGATGATCATCGATCACCCCTTTGGCGCCGGGCAGCTGCTGGATGAAGAAGAAGGTGAGGGTATCGTTGCTGCTGTAGTTGTTGACGTAGGGGCCGCCAATCTTGTCCGGCAATCCCGAGACCCGGTTCAATCGCGAAATCACATCGAGTTGGGCCCGTTGCATGTCGGTGCCGAGGGCAAACTCCATGTCGATTTCGGTAAAGCCGGGATAGCTGTTGCTGACAAGGCTCTTGAGCCCCTGAACCCCCTGCATCTCCTGCTCGATGGGGTCGGTGATCTCCGACTCCATCTCTTGGGGTGAGGCTGAACGCCAGCTCACCGAGATGTTGAGGTGTGGACGGTCGATGTCGGGGAACAGCTGGATCGGCAGTCCCCGGATGCTGAGCAGGCCCAGCAGGAAAATCAGCACGATCGAGACCGCCACCCAGATGGGGCGTTCGATCGCCGTTTTGGCGAGGTTCATTCACTCTTCCTGAGTAGTTGTTATCGGCCATTCCGCTGGCCTTGCTTCCAAAGCCCCTGCAACAGGGACTCAAGCATTTAACTGGAATTCTCCCAGCTTGTAAATGCATGGTTAACAAACAAAAAAACCGGCCACTAGGGCCGGTTTGGTGCAGGTTTGCCAGGGGATCAGGCGGCGTGCTCGACCTTGTTTGGCTGTTTGTTTGGTTGCTGGGAGAAGCCTTCCAGCTCGCCAGGGGCGAAGTTGTCTACCTGAATGGCTTCGTAGCGCAGGGCATCGGCGGCCAGCAGCTTGTCTGCTTCGTCCTTGCTCAGGATGGATTGAGACAGGGCGGCGGCAACCAGCTCCGGCAGCGCCAGTTTGCGGGGCAGTTTGCCCTCTTTCTGAGCCTGCACCAGTTTCTTCTCGTAGGGCTGCACCGAGACCATGGCCTGGAAGGCACGCTCCATCAGACCAACCGGATCCGCCTCGTCTTTGCCGACGTAGCAGAGAGCTGTCAGACGGTCGCGGAACTCGCCCGGCTTCATCATGGCCAGACAGATGGCATGGCAGCGGTCGTCTGCCGGCATCTTGTAACCGATACCGAACGGGAATACCACCCGCTTGAGCACGGCACCCACTACCTTGTTCGGGAAGTTCTGGAAGAAGCCCTCGAACGCCTTGCCAATCAGGTAGAGGTTGCGCTCCACCGCGTACTGTACGAACGGCAGATCGGAGACCATGCGGCCCTGATCCTCGTAGTGCTTGAGGGTAGCGGAGGCCAGATAGAGGTGGCTCAACACGTCACCCAGACGGGCGGAGATCATCTCCTTGCGCTTGAGATCGCCACCCAGCATCAGCATGGAGACGTCTGCGCACAGGGCCAGCCCTTTACTCATGCGGGAGAGCTGCTTGTAGTAGCGGGCGGTTTCGCCAGCCACCGGCGCGCTGTTGAACTGGCCCAGGGTCAGCCCCTGGAACAGGGAGCCGAAGAAGTTGCCGGCACCGAAGGCGATGTGTTTCATCAGCAGGGCGTCAAACTTCTCGAGACCGCGCTCCACGTTGGTGTCAGCCGCAGCTTCCAGCTCGGCAAAGACGTACGGGTGGCAGCGGGTGGCCCCTTGCCCGAAGATCATCAGGTTACGGGTCAGGATGTTGGCCCCTTCCACCGTGATGGCGACCGGAATACCCATGTAGGCGTAGCCGGTGTAGTTTCTCGGGCCCAGCTGGATGGCGCGACCGGCGTGGATGTCCATGGAGTCATCCATGATCTGGCGTGCCATTTCGGTCATGTGGTACTTGGAGATCGCAGTGACAATCGCAGGAGCCTGACCGAGGTCCAAGGAACCTGCCGTCATGCGACGTGCCCCTTCCAGCTGATAGGTGAGGCCGCCGATGCGGGCCAGCGCTTCCTGCACCCCTTCAAACTTGCCGATGGACATGCCGAACTGTTTGCGCACGTAGGAATAAGCGCCCACAGTGCGGCTCGCCATGTGACCGCAAGCGGTGCCCAGCGCAGGCAGCGAGATGCCGCGACCGGCAGAGAGGCACTCCACCAGCATGCGCCAGCCACGGCCGGCGTAATCCGGGCCACCGATGATCCAGTCGAGCGGAATGAACACATCTTTGCCGAAAGTCGGGCCGTTCAGGAACGCCAGACCCATGGGATAGTGGCGATCGCCGACGCGCACGCCGGGGTGGCTGGTGGGGATGAGCGCGCAGGTGATGCCGAGCTCTTCCTTGTCACCCAGCAGTTTTTCCGGGTCATAGAGTTTGAATGCCAGCCCCAGCACGGTGGCACGGGGGGCCAGGGTGATGTAGCGCTTGTTCCAGTTGAGGCGAATACCCAGCACCTCTTCACCCTTGTGCATCGCTTTGCAGACGATCCCCTTGTCAGGAATGGCGCCTGCATCGGAGCCCGCTTCCGGCCCGGTCAGGGCGAAGCAGGGCACTTCCTTGCCATTGGCCAGCCCCGGCAGCCAGAAATCTTTCTGGGCCTGAGTGCCGTAGTGCATCAGCAGCTCGCCCGGGCCAAGGGAGTTCGGCACCATGACGGTGACCGCCACGCTCAGGCTCTTGGTGGCAATGCGGGTGACGATGGTGGAGTTGGCAATCGCCGAAAACTCGCGGCCGCCGTAGGATTTCGGGATGATCAGGGAGAAGAAGCCTTCCTTCTTCAGATAGTCCCACACCGGTTCCGGCAGGTCTTTGGTTTCGTTGACGATCTTGAAGTCATCGACCATGGCGAGCAGGGTTTCGACCTGATTGTCGATAAAGGCCTGCTCTTCGGCGCTCAGTTCGGCCTTGCCGTAACCGTGCAGTTTTTTCCAGTCGGGGTTGCCGCGAAACAACTCGCCATCCCACCAGACGGAGCCGGCTTCCATGGCCTCCCGCTCGGTAGCTGACAAGGGCGGCAGTATCTTTTTGAAGATGCCGAACACCGGACGGGTTACCACCTTTTTACGGATGGAGGGCACGCCGAGCACAACGGCTATCGCCAGCACCAGCAGGACAAGCAATGTGATCATACCGAAGTTCCTTCTATTTCACTGTTTCCGTTGATTTATTGTTGGTTGTTACACGGCCAGGGAGAGCCTGGTCGACTCCACGGGCGCCCCGACTCCGGACGCCAGATAAGGAATAACGTTGCGCACCAGCCCTTCCACATCGAGCTGCTGGCCAAAGTCGGCCAGGGCGATGTCGCGTAGCGCATCGGCGGAGGCCATGGTGAATACGACGGTGCCCAGGGTGAAGTGCAGGCGCCAGAAGAGATCCGCTGGTGACAGGGCCGGATTGGCCTTGGAGATCGCCTGGGTGATCCGCATCAGAATGGGGCCGTAGTGGGCGGTGATAAAGCGGCGCAGGTGGCCCTGGCTGTCGATATAGCCGCGTCCCAGCAACTGCATGAAGATAGCCGGGCCGTTGGCCCGCACCGCCGAGAGCTTCATCAGCGGCTCGACAAAGCTTTCAAAGAGTTGCAGCAGGGTCAGCTGCTCCTGCTCCATCAGTACCCGCAGGCGCGCATCGAGATCCGGCATGAACAGGCTCAGGTAACGGTCGAGTACTGCCTGGATCAGCTCCTTCTTGGAGCCGAAGTGATAGTTCACGGAAGCCAGATTGACGTCGGCCTCGCTGGTGATCAGACGCAAAGAGGTATCGGCGAATCCCCGCTCGGCAAACAGCACTTCAGCGGCATCGAGAATACGGTTTTTGGTATCGATTTTACTCACTGGACACCTCACTTAAACGAATGTTTAAAAAGTACGTTTCATAACGTGAAGTGTCAAGAGAATGTGAATGAGTGTTAGCGGAATGTTTTTCGATGAAAAAAGCAAAGTGGGCGGAACTTAGTCAAAAAGCAGGACTCTATATCTATGCCACTGCAATTAAACATTAAGTCTCGCCCAACCTGCACCATGCTAGTTGGGCCTTTTTTTGCACGTTTGTTACCGATTTACGGTTTGCAGGCAAAAAAAACCGCCGCAGGGCGCGACGGTGGGGAAAGTGAGTTCGCGTCATCCTGACGGCAAACTGTCGATGCGAGTTCAGGCATGTATCGACGGGGGCAGTATGCCAGCCAGGGTCCCTCAGACTATGTCAGCTTCGCGGTATTTTGTGACAAAGTGTGGCAAGCACTGGCGTGGCCCAAGCTGCCGCTCTTTGTTATGCTGCCCCTTCAAAATATGAGGGGAGAGAAGATGAAGTACCCGGTCGATACCCACACTCACACCATTGCCAGCACCCATGCCTACAGCACCATCCACGACTATCTGCCGATAGCCAAGGCCAAGGGGATCAAGCTGTTTGCCACCACGGATCACGGTCCCGAGATGGCCGATGCCCCTCATGTCTGGCACTTTGCCAACTTGCCAATACTGCCAAGAGTGGTGGATGGGGTGGGGATCCTGCGGGGTATCGAGGCCAACATCAAAAACCTCGACGGGGAGATCGACTTCCCCGAGCGTTACGAGTCGCGCCTCGACATGATCATGGCGGGCTTTCATGAGCAGGTCTTCCCTCCCTGCGATCAGGCCACCCATACCCAGGCGATGATCAACGCCATCAAGAGCGGCCGGGTCGATATGATCAGCCATCCGGGTAATCCCGCATTTCCCATCGACATTCAGGCGGTGGTCAAGGCGGCGGCCGACTATCGGGTGGCGCTGGAGATCAACAACTCCTCCTTCATTCACTCGCGCCCGGGCAGTGAAGGCAACTGCCGCGCCATCGTCGAAGCTGCGCGAGATCTGGGGGCCTATCTCACTTTCGGATCCGACTCCCACGTCGCCTTCAGCCTCGGCGATTTTGACCACTGTCACCGTCTGGTGACCGAAGCGGGCTTCCCGCAAGAGCGGATCCTGGTGCGCTCCCCCCGCGCCCTGCTCGATTTCCTCGAAAGCCGTGGCCGCGCCCATATTCCCGAGTTCGTCGATCTCTAAGACTGCTAACACCATGAGCCAACTCATAAAATTGAGTTGGCTCGATTGACACGTCGGCCATTTTTCATGAATCTGAATGGCAACAAGCCGGTATAGCTCAGTTGGTAGAGCAGCGCATTCGTAATGCGAAGGTCAGGAGTTCGATTCCCCTTATCGGCACCATATAAAACAATGGGTTAGGTTTTTTAGTTAACGATTTTAGTGTGAGTTTATCGTCGGCGTACTTGTTGGCGTACTTGTTGTGAAGAGTATAGAATGGGTCGTTTCTTACTCTTGTCATACGCGCCTTATGTGTAAGGTCATCCACCTGTTCTCCCAATTTCAATACATCAACCCGGTTACCTTCTGTGTAGATGCTGGAGCCGTGAATAGTTAGTTGCACCATTTAGTGTTGCTGGCTTCATGGTCATAGCAACGATGATGGCTCGCTACCACTCATCAATAGTGGTATTTGCTGATTGATACAATTGCTCAGGGGGGGGGCAGATCAATCAGAAAACGCAGATTTCCCTTCCCCAAGTAGCAGTTACACTTTGGTTTGTGGCCGGCAAGCCAAGACTATTCAGTTTGTTTATAGCGCTCACAACACCGTCATGTCCTCTACCTGAGCGTTGTATGTCGCAGATTGATTTTGCCCTTCATCAACTGCTTGAACCGATACATCGCCGTCTCTGCCAGTGGGTTGAGCTTCGGCATCATGGACATTTTCCAATGACACTTCCACCGCCACGATATCGTGAGTGGCCGGGTCTACTGCCAGATGCAACTTGCACCGCACTCGCCGCCGTGTTTTTTGACCTTCCACTCACCATCTCCAAATATCTTGAGGCCAGTCGAGTCGAACACTAGGTCGGTAATGCGTCTCTTTGGGGGCTTTCGATAGGCCACTGTTACTGTGCGTGCACTCTTGCTGACACATAGATGGTCGCCCCGGTTTGCCAAGCCCTCAATCAATGAAAGTGAGTCAGGTTGAGATTGCAGCCATAGATCCGGATTTCACCGAGGCAACAGCCTCTATCCCTGATGGAATTCGCTGACTGGCTCCTCTATCAGCTAAACGCACTTATTAGTGCCCTGTGTCTGTCGGGTTTTGCCAGTCACGGTCTGACCTGCCTCGCCATCACGTCATGATCGCCCGTGCAATCGGTGGTACTTTCTAACGCTGGTTGTTAACTCGATACTTTGTCACGCTTGCTATGAAACACCGTTCCTCTGCTAGCTATTGCGCTCAGACCGCTACTGCGTGATCAGCATCGTACTCGCGCTCATGGGCAAGTAATGCCCAGATGATGCGTGCATTCTTGTTGGCCAGTGCCACTACCGTTACATTATGGTTACGTCGCTCCATGACCCCCGCAAGCCAGCTTCCTGCGTACTCTGTCTTACGCTCAGCGACCCGGAGCACGGAGCGGGCCCCGTGGATCAGCAGTGTGCGTAGATAGATGTCACCGCGTTTGCTTATCCCCAACAGGGTCTGCTTGCCGCCGCTGGAATGTTGCTTGGGTACCAAGCCCAACCAGGCTGCTAGCTGGCGGCCATTTTCGAACTGCTTTGCATCGCCGATAGACGCTACCAGTGCACTGGCCGTGAGAGGACCAATACCCGGCATCTTAGCCAGCTTCTGGCTTGCCGAGTTTTCTTTGTGCCAACACCAGATCTGCTCTTCCAGTTCATTCACCTGCTTGGCGAGCTCTTTGAGGTGCTCCCCTAAACGCTCAATTAATTGACGAAACGTTCCGGGTAGGTTGTTCTCTGCATCCTCCAGGAGCTCGGGCAATCGTAGGCTAATGTGTGCAATACCTTTAGGGACAATGATGCCATGTTCAGCCAGCAGGCCCCTGATTTGATTAGCTTGTGCCGTTCTGGCTTTGACGAACCCTTGCCTTGCGCGATGTAGCGCCAACACGGCTAACTGCTCGCCATTTTTTATTGGCACAAACCGCATATTGGGTCGGGTGACGGCTTCGCAGATAGCTTCTGCATCCGCAGCATCGTTCTTGTTGGTCTTCACATAGGGCTTAACGAACTGCGGCGCCATCAGTTTGACGGTATGCCCCATTCCTTGCAGTTTATTGGCCCAGTAATGGGCACTGCCGCATGCCTCCATGCCGATCAGGCTAGGAGGAAGATTGGTAAAGAATGAGAGCATCTGATCCCGCTTCAACTATCGCTTGAGGACCGTCTTGCCATGTTGATCAACGCCATGTAATTGGAAGAGATGTTTTGCCAGATCAATGCCGATAGTCGTAGCCTTCATGGTGGTCGCCTCTCTCATCAGTGGGAACTTACATTCGCCACTTTGGCACTCAGATGCCGTTTTGGGGAGGGGCGACCATCCCATTAGCTATAGTCCGGTGAGCACGACGGCACATTTATCAACTCGAACAGGGAGTCGAGTAGTTCCTGAGTAGCCCGCAGAGTGAGGTTGAAAATTCCCTTGAGCATCAGGGAGGTACTGATGGTCTGGTCAGTGTAAAGCGGGCTGCGGTCCCGCCGTACATGAAGGTCGTAGCGAAACCAATTGCTCATGGCTTCGGCATCAATCCAGAAGGTGAGTTAGCTACTATTAATCAAAGATTTGTTGTATTTAGGTCAGTTGGCGATGGTGTGAGGCGACGTACCCATAATGCAGACTTGAAGAGGATGGTGGTGATCAGAACGCCAAATCCTCAGGTAGTTACATTCAAGCTGTATAGATTTGGGCAACAACGCCTCTGTAAGTAAGAAAGGCATGATAACGAGTTTTGATTGGGTTTTTGTTGGCGAAGTTTTATACAGAGCTGTTGAAAACAAGGCTACTCCATTGCAAGTTCAGCTATGTTCAGTACACCAACATAAGGATGGTTATTTATAATCACTTATAAAATAGCTCTAATTATTTATAAGACATAATAATTGTATGTCATTTCTATGTGGTTATTTATAAAGTCTAATAGAGTCAATGGCTTATTTCGTTTTCTCTCTAAGTTTTTCTTGTGTATTTTTTTATATGTGATTTAATTCTTCTCAAACTAGAATGTGAGGGGTATATGGTATACGAACAAGATATTCGTTTGATCAAGATGACTGAAGTAGTAAAAAAAACAGGCATGTCCAGGTCTACAGTTTATAGCTTAATAAGTCACGGATTGTTTCCACAACAGGTAAGTTTGGGGCCTCGCTCCGTTGCATTTGTAGAGGCAGAAATTGACTCTTGGATTAGAAATAAAATTGCAATTAGAAATCGTTGTAATGCTAATAGGTATACAGATTAACTCCAGAAATAATGTTTATCTATACCTTGATAGAGTGAAAAAATAAACCACACGTCAAATGGCTTGTGGTTTTCTTTGAGATGCAACCGTTTACCTTTATCACGATACTGATAGTCCATTCACTGTGGGCACTTAGGCGCAGATCACCCCGTTGTCAGCCGACAATCGCTGTTTACCAGTGTCAAAATTCCATTTCACGATACCTGTAGTTGTTTAGGTCAGCGGGTACTCAGGTGCAGATCACTCCGTTGTCAGCTGACAATCGATGTTTGCCAGGGGCTGAGTTCCATTTCACGATACCTGTAGTTGTTCAGGCCAGCGGGTACTCAGGTGCAGATCACTCCGTTGTCAGCTGACAATCGATGTTTGCCAGGGGCTGAGTTCCATTTCACGATACCTGTAGTTGTTCAGGCCAGCGGGTACTCAGGTGCAGATCACTCCGTTGTCAGCCGACAATCGATGTTTGCCAGTGTCAAAATTCCATTTCACGATACCTGTAGTTGTTCAGGTCAGCGGGTACTCAGGTGCAGATCACTCCGTTGTCAGCTGACAATCGATGTTTACCAGGGGCTGAGTTCCATTTCACGATACCTGTAGTTGTTTAGGTCAGCGGGTACTCATGCACAGATCAGCGTGTTGTCAGCCGACAATCGCTGCCTGCAATGAGCCAAATTCCATTTCACGATACCTATAGCTGATAAGCCCCGATGTCGAGCAGCACAAAACAGCGTGTTGTCAGCCGACAATCGAGCTTGTTGGGGGCAGGATTTCCATTTCACGATACCTGTAGCAGTTCGGGCCTGCTGGGGTCTGACGCAGATAACCCCTGTTGTCAGCCGACAATCGAGCTTGTTAGGGCGGGATTTCCATTTCACGATACCTGTAGCAGTTCCGGCCAGCGGGTACTCTGGTGCAGATCAGCCCGTTGTCAGCCGACAATCGATGTTTGCCAGGGTGATAATTCCATTTCACGCTACCTGTAGCAGTTCCGGCCAGCGGGTACTCTGGTGCAGATCAGCCCGTTGTCAGCCGACAATCGATGTTTGCCAGGGTGATAATTCCATTTCACGCTACCTGTAGCAGTTCCGGCCAGCGGGTACTCTGGTGCAGATCAGCCCGTTGTCAGCCGACAATCGAGTTCGCTGGGGTCAGATTTCCATTTCACGATACCTGTAGCAGTTCCGGCCAGCGGGCACTCCGGCTCAGATCACCCCGTTGTCAGCCGACAATCGATGTTTGCCAGGGTTAGATTTCCATTTCACGCTACCTGTAGCAGTTCCAGCCTACTGGCGCTCTGGTGCAG
>NZ_JAPCJA010000052.1:0-6133 GCF_027707745.1 Aeromonas sp. QDB23 | reverse complement strand
CGACAATCGATGTTTGCCAGGGTTAGATTTCCATTTCACGCTACCTGTAGCAGTTCCAGCCTACTGGCGCTCTGGTGCAGATCACCTCGTTGTCAGCTGACAATCGATGTTGGCCAGTGGCAGAATTCCATTTCACGATACCTGTAGTAGTTCCAGCCTACTGGCGCTCTGGTGCAGATCACCTCGTTGTCAGCCGACAATCGAGCTCGTTAGGGGCGGGATTCCATTTCACGCTACCTGTAGCAGTTGCGGCCTGCTGGCACTCCGGCGCAGATCACCTCGTTGTCAGCTGACAATCGATGTTTGCCAGGGTTAGATTTCCATTTCACGCTACCTGTAGCAGTTCCAGCCTACTGGCGCTCTGGTGCAGATCACCTCGTTGTCAGCTGACAATCGATGTTTGCCAGTGGCAGAATTCCATTTCACGATACCTGTAGCAGTTCCGGCCAGCGGGTACTCATGCACAGATCAGCGTGTTGTCAGCCGACAATCGCTGCCTGCAATGAGCCAAATTCCATTTCACGATACCTATAGCTGATAAGCCCCGATGTCGAGCAGCACAAAACAGCGTGTTGTCAGCCGACAATCGAGCTTGTTGGGGGCAGGATTTCCATTTCACGATACCTGTAGCAGTTCCGACCAACGGGTTCTCTGGTGCAGATCACCCCCGTTGTCAGCCGACAATCACTGTTTGCCAGGGGCAGAATTCCATTTCACGATACCTGTAGCAGTTCGGGCCTGCTGGGGTCTGGCGCAGATCACCCCTGTTGTCAGCCGACAATCGAGCTTGTTAGGGCGGGATTTCCATTTCACGATACCTGTAGTAGTTCGGGCCAGCGGATGTTCTGGTGCAGATCACCGCGTTGTCAGCCGACAATCACTGTTTGCCAGGGGCAGAATTCCATTTCACGATACCTGTAGCAGTTCGGGCCTGCTGGGGTCTGACGCAGATAACCCCCGTTGTCAGCCGACAATCGCTGCCAGTCAGGGCCAGCATTCCATTTCACGATACCTGTAGCAGTTCGGGCCAGCGGATGCTCTGGTGCAGCTCACCCCGTTGTCAGCCGACAATCGAATTTAGCCAGGGTCATAATTCCATTTCACGATACCTGTAGTAGTTCGGGCCAGCGGATGCTCTGGTGCAGTTCAGCCCGTTGTCAGCCGACAATCGAGCTCGATGAAGTCAGGTTTCCATTTCACGATACTTGTAGCTATTCCTGTCTGCTGGCACTCATGCGCAGATCCGCCAGTTGTCAGCCGACAATCGAGCTTGTTAGGGCGGGATTTCCATTTCACGATACCTGTAGCCGTTCCGACCAACGGGTTCTCTGGTGCAGAACACCCCCGTTGTCAGCCGACAATCGAGCTTGTTAGGGCGGGATTTCCATTTCACGATACCTGTAGCAGTTCGGGCCAGCGGATGCTCTGGTGCAGATCGCCTCGTTGTCAGCCGACAATCGAATTTAGCCAGAGTCATAATTCCATTTCACGATACCTGTAGCCGTTCCGGCCAACGGGTTCTCTGGTGCAGTTCAGCCCGTTGTCAGCCGACAATCGCTGCCAGTCAGGGTCAAAATTCCATTTCACGCTACCTGTAGCAGTTCCGGCCAGCGGATGCTCTGGTGCAGTTCAGCCCGTTGTCAGCCGACAATCACTGTTTGCCAGGGGCAGAATTCCATTTCACGATACCTGTAGCAGTTCGGGCCAGCGGATGCTCTGGTGCAGATACCCCGTTGTCAGCCGACAATCGAGCTTGTTGGGGCGGAATTTCCATTTCACGATACCTGTAGTAGTTCGGGCCAGCGGATGCTCTGGTGCAGATCGCCTCGTTGTCAGCCGACAATCGAATTTAGCCAGAGTCATAATTCCATTTCACGATACCTGTAGCCGTTCCGGCCAACGGGTTCTCTGGTGCAGTTCAGCCCGTTGTCAGCCGACAATCGCTGCCAGTCAGGGCCAGCATTCCATTTCACGATACCTGTAGCCGTTTTGGCCTGCTGGGGTCTGACGTAGATAACCCCTGTTGTCAGCCGACAATCGCTGCCTGTCAGGGTCAGATTTCCATTTCACGATACCTGTAGCTGTTCCTGCCTGCTGTGGCTTTGGCGCAGATCAGCCTGTTGTCAGCCGATAATCGCTGCCTGTCAGGGTCAGATTTCCATTTCACAATACCTGTAGCAGTTCCGGCCTATTTGAGTTTTGGCGCAGATCACCTCGTTGTCAGCCGACAATCGCTGCCTGTCAGGGTCAGATTTCCATTTCACAATACCTATAGCAGTTCCGGCCAGCGGGCACTCAGGTGCAGATCGGCCCGTTGTCAGCCGACAATCGAGCTTGCTGGGGTCAGATTTCCATTTCACGATACCTGTAGCAGTTCCGGCCAGCGGGTACTCATGCACAGATCAGCGTGTTGTCAGCCGACAATCGCTGCCTGCAATGAGCCAAATTCCATTTCACGATACCTATAGCTGATAAGCCCCGATGTCGAGCAGCACAAAACAGCGTGTTGTCAGCCGACAATCGAGCTCGCTGGGGTCAAATTTTCATTTCACGATACCTGTAGCACTTCGGGCCAGTGGGTATTCTGGTGCAGATCAGCCCGTTGTCAGCCGACAATCGAGCTTGCTGGGGTCCGATTTCCATTTCACGATACCTGTAGCAGTTCCGGCCAGCGGGTACTCAGGTGCAGATCAGCTCGTTGTCAGCCGACAATCGCTATCGGCTTGGGTCGGAGTTCCATTTCACGATACCTATAGCTGTTCCGGCCTCAGGTACTCAGGCGAAGATTGGTCCGTTGTCAGCTGACAATCGCCATCACTGGATGGGCAGGATCCCATTTCACGATACCGATAATGTGACTGCCAGAGACCATTAAGGAGAAGCTCGGCCAGTCGTCAGCAGCCAGGTTTCCATTTCACGAAACCTATATTGCGACTGCGTAGAGTTTGAATTGGGCAGTAAATGAGCGACGTAATCTTGTCATTGAACACCTCAGGTTATGGTGGCAACTGTACCACCCAAAATGGTGTCCGGGATGATTAGACCACTACAGTGGCTATATAAAGATCAATAATTTTAATGATAAATATTGGCACCAAACTACAGCTAGGGAGGGTGCGAATAAGCACCCTCCCTAGTTGATTTCATATTTTAAATATTAACTTTCGCCAATACCATTGATAACATTGGTCGTTAAATTAATAATTTAGCTCAAAAAATTGTTGATATTATATTTAGTGTTTGCAATACTATAATTAGAGTAAGCATTAAATATCACCGAATAATTTAGCTCATTTCTTAATGTGACTTCGTATAAATTTATTGTATATTTTTTGAAAAAAACGCTAAACCAGCTATGTTTTAATGTCTATTAAATAGGTTGGTTTGAAAAATAAAACGCATAACACTACTAATAATTATTATAAAGGTGCACGCAATGAACATAAAACCACGCTCAGGTAGACCCCAAAAATCAGCTGACGAAAAACGCAGCTTAATACTCCGAATCTCATTTAATGCAGCTGAGCAACGTGTTTTAACTAAGCATAGTAAAACCTATGGCATTCCCAAAAAGTCTAGCCTGATTCGGTTTTTGGCTCTCAGGGAACCAGACAGTATTATCTCACCAGATTTTTCATATGATGATCGTGTGAGATTGCTCGAGGGGGTATACAATATATCATCGAATTTAAATCAAATCATGTTGTTGATTAGACAAGCTGAAGCTGAAGCTGAAGTTGGTAGTGACGTTTATAAACTTATTACTGACAGTAGTGATAACTCTCCAGTGATGCAGGCTTTCTCATCTATAAATTCTCTGTTTGTAGGAATTGAAAAAGCTCTGATTGGAGTGAAGTTGAAATGAATTTTGAAAAACACAGGTTCGGCCAAAACTTCCAGTACAGACTGTCTTATATTTACCGAGCTATACATATTGGTAGGAAACGAAAATCCATGCCATCACAGGTTTATCATCTCGGTGGTGGTGTAATTAATAGACCAAATATTACATTGAATGAAAGAGGCGAGGTCTCTGATTATGACATCGGGCCACTACTCATGGAGTTGAATATGCAGGCATCATTGTATGCAGGCACAGGAAACCAACTATGTGCACATTATTCACTATCATTGAGCCCCGATGAATCATTAACGCCATATCAATGTCTAGTTGCAGCTAGGCTGCTAATGAGTGAATTGGGATATGGTAGCGATACTCGATGGACATCTGTTATACACCGCGATACAAGCTCTCTACATGTACATGTTGTGGCATGTAGAGTAAAACTTGACAGAACCTTAGTTGATGATAGTAATGACTACGCTCGGGGAGTTGACGCTGCTCGAAAAATAGAAATTGAATTGGGATTGGCGAACTGTAAAAGTCCTGAAGCAAATTTCGGTCATGAGTATAGCATAGTCAATATTAAAAATGGCCGTGGTAGAGGGAGCTTTCATGCTATGCATGATCCCGCCTGTATAATTAGGGATGCAATGGACGTGGTTTTTAAAAACCAGCCGAACAACATGACTGAATTTGTCACTAGGTTGCGTGAGCATAATGTAATGGTCAAGCCGTGGAGAGTTGATAATCGTGAGCCACAGGGGATCTGTTACAGTATAGATGGTCAGCGATGGATATCAGGGACGAAAGTTAAAAAGTCACGGGCTACTTGGTTTAAGCTGATCGAGCAAGGTATTGAATATTCACCTAGACGAGATGATTACAGTCTGAACTTGGGTGTTTCGAATGAATTAAATGAATTAAGCGTTCTTAGAGTGATACCGTTTACTGCATTGATTCGTTGTACTAAAAAACAATATGCCAAGATGAAAAGATCAGTGCAGTCATTTGTGGATAAAAAAACATATGGTACATCGTCATTCTTTTTCCGACTTCTAAGACTGGATTTTGTTTTGCTATCAATCGAGGAACCGTCAGATAGTTTTATATCAAATGCACGAGCACTGTTGAATGACGTTTTGGCTACAATTTTTAGGAAAGGGCTGGAGAGCGTTCATGTAGGATCAAACGCATTGATTCCTGATGGATATGTCCCAGATATTAACTCAGGGAAAGATACTATTGATAAGCCAAACATGTTTTTCTTAGACAGAGAAAAACTTAAGAATGAAATTTTGAAGAACAATGAATGGATTACTGATTGGTATGGGGACCCCATATCACACGAACAAACCAAAGAAAAAAACATAAAATAACAATAATAATGAGAGGTGTGGCATGGCTAATATGAGGTTGAATGCAAATCTTAGAACCGTATCATTTAGCAAAACCGTGAGTGTACTGGAAGAGCTGGAGCTGCTCAGTTCAGGTAAATTTGTTCGTAGGTATAGGGCTGTAAATGTTCACCTAGGTACAGTTGATGTAGATTCTGACTTTTCTCTTATAAAAGAGTTAACCGAGGCTGACGCAAAAAATGCAAAGCTTTGGGTCCAGGAGCAGCAACGACTGGTCCAGTATGCCTATATGGAAAATATGAGGCGTGGGTTCCTTGGTGGTTCTCCTGTGATTAAGCGTAGTAAAGGCGACGATGAGCAGTATAGTGATTGCTATGGTTTTATACCGGGTCGGAAAGTCGGTGAGTTTATTGGTGTGATTATTGATGCTATTCCTATGGTTGAGGAATGTAGCGTAGAGAAGGATGAGTATGAAATAGAGTATGAGAAAGTGGAGCGTTTTCGTAAGAAAGGATGTCTATCTGAGATACTTGATCTGCTATTATATGCCCTGAAAAGAAGCAATGAAAAAGTACCTTTCTCAGAAAAAGAGAAATGTGACCTATATTGTGCTGAGAGAGTTCTTTTTTACTTTTGCACTGAAGGTATGAATGTTAAACAAAGTAAGTTAGAAAAAGCCTCTCGAGATAAAGCTAAAGGTAAATATAAAAATTTGTTACGTGTCAACGCCGACCGAAAACTGATCCACTCTGGCTAATTTCGCCGATTGAAAAGTGATCCACCCGGACATGGGGTTAATTGGTTTTGGGTGTGGCCCCCGCTTTGCGTTTCTCTTTCAAACGATAGCTTTCACCGCGGATCTGAACGATGTGTGCATGATGTAACAGTCTATCGAGCATAGCTGCCGTCAGTGTCTGATCATCGGCAAAGGTGC
>NZ_JAPCJA010000051.1:0-37700 GCF_027707745.1 Aeromonas sp. QDB23 | reverse complement strand
CCAGCCCATTGAGGGTACCAGCCAGCCCTGTTGCGCTCACACTCTGGCCAGACCCTTCGCTGTTGCCGCTGGTCAGCACATCTTCATGGACCAAACTGCGCACAGATTGTTCTTCCCCATCAGCCAGAGTTGGTATGTCATCCAAAATGGTGACATCAAGGGTATCGCTGGCCGTATCACCATCACTATCGATCAGTACAACGCTGAAGCTTTCGCTCAGGGAGGTGTCATTGACGGGTCTTGTATGGTTTTCATTATCGCCAAGGGTATAGCTGTAACTGACTTGCCCTTCACCGGTCGCGGGGTTGTAGGTCACCGCTGTGATGGTCAGTACATTTCCTAATGGGCTGATAATGGACTGTGGAAACGACGCGCCTAACTGGCCATCGGTGATCAATGTAACGCCCCCCAGAGTCAAGCTCTGGACGCCGTCAGGAGCATTGAAGGTAAACACCCCACTTTGCGTCAAGGCTGCAGCGTTGGGAGCCGAGCCATCCGCTAAATTGGTATCGCTGACTTGTACCTCACCCCCTTCCCGATCCAGCCCAGCCAGATCTACTTCTTCATCAACCGGAGTGATGGAGATAACGAGTGTTGATGTCACTGTGTCCTGGCCATCAGTCACCTGATAATTTATTGGGGGAACGGCGCCATCATAGTTAGGCGCTGGCGTGAAGGTATAACTCCCATCCGGATTGATGCTCAGCGTGCCCACACCAGTAATAGTGGCAGCAACTCCAGCAGGCACACCGATGTTGATACCCCAGTCATATGAAACGATAGAGGCATCAGCTGGTCCATCAGGATTGGTGCTATTTTCGAGCAGATTACCGCTGACCTGAGAGTCTTCGAGGGTCACGACGGCTTCACTCAAATCATCAAGTTGATTCTCAAGAATTAAATCTTCTGCCTGATTTTCATTGATAACGACACCTGTATCGTAAGTAGTATCAAAACCGGCCTCGGCAATGGTCGCATCACCAGTTCGATCGATAGTGACAAAGCCACCATTACCACTCGCTCCGGCGACGCCTCCAATACCGCCACCACCACCGGCAGCAGGAGCACCACCAGCTGCAGAAGCCTCAAAATTCTGAGTAGGGTCCACACCTTGCAGAATCGATTGCTGCAATGCGGCAATATCGGAAGGGGCGCCTTCGGTGGGCGAAGCCCCTTGCGGTTGACCTGGCTCAACCGACTCGGAACCCGTAGGTGAATTCTGTGCAGGTGTGTCGTCATAAGGGGAAAGTGCCAGCTTGGCATCATCCGCTATGGTCAACTTGGCTCCGGGTTGGAGGATTTCACCTTTTTGCAGAGGGCGGCGGCTTCCATCAGCCAACACAATCTCCACATTCCCTTCGATGGCTGAGACAACCACGGACTTGTCGATAATTTGGGTACGCATATCCATTGCTCCAACGTGACAGATCTTGATGTCTATACGGTAGAAGGAGATAGCGTTCTGTTCCGTTGCAAAAATGTATGCATTTCGATCTGCATCGAACAGGTACACGGAAAAAAATCGAAGAGTTCAGTTTTTTCAATATAAATCAGAGCTCTATAGGCAGCCCCATTCAGCACTACGTGTACTTTGATTATATAAAGATGGAGAAAAGAGAATAGATAGATATAAAAATGACCCCATTCGGGGCCATTTTATGGCGTCTTATTCAAGACAATGGGAAGGTGGGGTGAACAAATCCCTGATAACCATCGATATGCAACTTGGAGAGCAACTCGACTTGATGTTGATCTTCGACACGGGTCGCAATGGTGGTCACACCCGCATTGTGCGCAGCTCGGCACACTGCGGCCAAGAATGAGGTGTCAGCTCCCGGCTCCATAACCTGGCTGGTATAACCATGGTCGACCTTGACATAAGCTGGCGACAACTCCTCCAGATAACCCAGCGACTGGAAGTGACGACCATAGTGGTCAACCCCCCACTGGAAGCCATGTGCCTGCAAAGTGCCCACCAATGCAGCGACGTTATCTTTATGCTTCATGATGGCGACTTCAGGTATTTCGAATAGCAACCGCTCTTTCAACTCGGCATGATCGGTCAGATAGCCCGTCAGCCAGGTTAAAAATTCATCCGAGCAGAGCGAGCCAGCAGTGATGTTGATCGCAAGCACCAGATCAGACTGCTTTTGTAATAAAGGAACGCAGGCATCGAGAACCGCCTGGTCAAACTCGCCACCCAATTTGAACTGTTCAATTGCGGGCAAGAACTGGCCAGCAAAATAGTCTGTGCCATCACGGGAGATAGAGGCAAACAGCTCGGCATGCAACCTGGCGCCATTATCGAATCGGCAAGCTGGTTGGGCTTTGAAACGCCAGAGTTGCCGTGAGATGGCATCTTGGACCAAATCTCGCCAGGCCAAACGCCCCATCAAACCTTGTTCGGTGCCCCCTTCCATCACGACAGCACCGCGGCGTTCATTGCGCGCCTTGCCAAGCGCATTATCGGCCTTGGTCAACAAGGCAGAGAGATCATCATTACCATCACGACCGGCAATACCGATGACGGAGAGCGCATCGCCTTCGCCCATTGGATTCACCACCAGATCGGCGATGCGGCTATTAATCACTTCAGCCAACTCCTTGAGCTGAGTGAGGTCGTCGGTTGGACATAGCAACGCATATTCCGTCGCAGAGATCCGTGCCAAGGCTGCGCCATCCCACCCTTTTAATTGCTCTTTCAAGGCCTGTGCGATCGATTTGACCATGTTGTCTCTGGCCGCAAAGCCTTCATCACGATAGATATCGTCCAGCATATCGACCGCAACAAGCATGACACCACCTTGACCAGCCTCCGCTATCCATGCGTTCACTTGCCCTACAAAATAGGCGCGGTTGCCAAGGCCAGACACAGCATCGACATAAACCCGTTCACGCAATTTCTCGGCCTCATCGGCTTGCTCTTTGAACTGCAACGCCAACTTGCCTGATAGGGTATTGATCGCTTGAACGACCTGCTTCAATTCATGGGTGTTAGGCTCCGGTATCGTATGACCAAAATGGTGCAGCTCAATCTCGACTGCCTGTTCACAGATCTGTTTGAGTGGCTTGAGCAAGTAATTAAGTGCTCTCATCAACAAAATCGTGGTGATCAAGAAACCGACCAGAAACCAGCTCGCCAGTTCGCTCATTCCGCGCCACAACTCGTAATAAGCCTGGCCCGGATGGCCAACCACTTTTAATTTTCCAAGCTGCAGCCAGCCAGACGTCAAAATTGACTCGTTGGATACCTCGGGAAACAGCCCCAAATTGATAAACCACTGCGGCACACCCTGAATGGTGTTGGTATTTTCCTGCTCGATAACATCCTTTGATGCCAGCAGATCGAGGCGAACCAGTCGATAATAGCCGCCATCAAAGATGGCCTGGATCACCGACTCGGCACCGACCTTGTCACCATTCTCCAGATAGGGGGTGAGAGCAAGCCCAAGTGAGGTTGCTGTATTGATGACCGTTGTTTCCTGTTGCTGCGCCAGATAAGTGCGGGTTGAATTGAATTGCACCCAGTATGTGGCCGCAAATAACAATCCAAACAGCAGCAGCATGGTGGCTAATAACTGTCGATAGAGCGTCATAGGTTAATCATCCAAATTCACCACAGGCCGAGCCAATCGCCCCGATGTCATGCGATTGCGTAAATCATTCCATAATCCCAAGCGAGATGATTGACCAGCCAGTTCCCCTTGGCCACGCGCCTTCATCAACCACAAGTGACTACCGTTAAAGCTATAAATAGGTACCAGATCCCGACGTTGACTTGCCGGACGGATAGAACCGATAAGATTGTCCAGGATCACCGGGACCGATGATGGCGTCTCGTAATAGGCAACAACCATATGAAACTGGTTATAATCGAGCGCCTTGACGTACACCATCCTCATTTTTTCATCCGGGATACCCAATTCAAGCAAAGTTGAATATTTGGCAATACTGAAGTCTTCACAGTCTCCCCCGGCTGCCCCCAAAAATTCCAACGGGGTTGCCCAATAATCTTTCTTACGCCACAACTTGATATCGTCAATAAAACGCATCCGATTGAAAAAATTATTTACCCGTTCGAGCTTTTTTTCTTCGCTCAGGGCTCTGCCCTTCGTCTCCATGACCAGCATACGCCAACTGGTAACACGCTTGCCGGCTCTGACGCCATAAGTCTGCTCCGCCCGCTTGATCAAGTTGAGATCTTCTTGTGGCAAAGGCTGACTGGCACAGAGCAACAGTGAGAAGGGTAACAGCAGGATCCATAGGGAGTGGCGCAGAGCACGTAGCGATCGGTATCTCCATTCATTGAGGAGATAACACCATCTGCCACCGATCCCGCGCTGGAGTGTCACATCATATTCCTGCTGCATTATTGCTGCTGCACTCCTCAAACCCGTGCAACCACCTGCTTTAGCCAAACATGGTGACTGCAAGCAGCAGTCACCATGATGGCGTCCATCATCCCGGCTGGATCATGGGCAAACGGTTATTGCTTGGCCTGCCATTCAGCGGGTTGTTTGACGCTAAATGCATTGAGCAGGCTGCCTGTCGCGTTAAGAATGCGATAGTCCGCCAGCAGTGCATCATACTCGGCAGTGATGTAGCTGCGACGCGCCTCGAACAATTCGTTCTCGGTGTTCAATACGTCCAGCAATGTCCGTTGACCCAAGCCAAACTGCTTCTTATATGCCTGTACGGTATCGTAGCTGGCGTCAACATGCTCTTTCAGGAAGGTTTTTTGCTTGGCCAGCGACTCTTTCGCATTCCAGGCCAAACGAGTTCCTTCCTCCACCTGGCGGAACGCATTCAGATGAATGTCTTTCGCCTGAGAGTAGAGCGCCGATGTTGCATTGCTCTCTGCCACATCAGAACCGCCACGGAACAGGTTGTAACGCATCCGCACCATGGCGGTCAGGTCATCGTTACGTCCTTTGACCGCATCGATATCCTCATTCCAGTTCTGATCTACCTCAAATGTCACATTGGGGTAGAAACCGGACTTGGCACCTTCATGCTGATACTTGGCCGCTTCAATATCCTGCAGGGAAGATAGCAGGGTCGGGTGGACTTCGGTCGCCGTTTTCAGGGCAGTATCGAGGCTGGTCGGGATAAGCTCGGTATTGGGAACCGGCTGTACCAGATCTTTGGGAACCTCGTTCACGACACGAATAAATTCACTCTCTGCATCGCGATAGTTGTTCTCGGCAGCAGCCTGGTTCGAATAGGCTCGAGCAACACGACCATCGATCTGGGTCTGGTCTGCGGTAGAACCCAGCCCGGAATCAGTCCGCTTGCTGATGTCGCTGCGGATCTGTTCGTGTGTTTCCAGGTTCTGCTTGGAGAGCTCCAGGATCTCCTGCTGGCGCAGCATATTGAGGTAGACCTCAGCTACCCGCAGCGCGGTGTTCTCTGCCTCGGAGATCATCGCCAGACGCTGGGCATTGGCTTCAGCTTCTGTTCTGGACACGTTGTTGCTGACATCAAAGCCATCAAACAACATTTGCCGTAAACTCAGTCCTGCCTCTTTACGAGTCATGGAGTCATCAATATTGCTGTTGGCGCTGGCAGCCCGGGTAGAAGGACTGTCAGTTTTTTCATAGCCTACGCCACCACGCAGATCGATCGTAGGATAATAGCCACCCTTTGCTCCATCATGCTGATAGAGGCGTGCCTGATAAAGATCAAACGCTTCCTTGATCTTGGGATGCGTTGCGAGTGTCTGTGCCACCGACTCTTCCAGAGTCTGAGCCTGACCCAGGCCGGGGATCAGGGTGATGCCACTGACCAGCATGGCAACAATCGTTTTTTTCATGTTATCTCCAGTCATGTTTTGTTTTTTAGATTGTTGGCTTATCGTTCTCTCAGTGCCGACTGCCTTGCCCTTAATATGGGTTTCAGCAAATAGTCTAGGACACTTTTTTTACCAGTAATGATATCAGCACTGGCTAACATACCGGGGATGATGGGAAGTGCGTTAAGCTCATCGCCCAAGTAACTCTTCTCGGTACGCACCCGAACCAGATAAAAGGAGTTCCCCTCCTCATCCTGGATCGAGTCCGCACTTATCTGTTCAACCTTGCCATGCAATCCTCCATAGATTGTAAAGTCATAGGCAGTAATTTTGACGATGGCCTCCAGCCCTGGACGCAGGAAGGCAATATCTTTCGGTGATACTTTGGCCTCCACCAGCAAGGTATCCTCCAGCGGCACGATCTCCATCAAATCCATGCCGGGCTGAACCACGCCGCCCAGGGTGTTGATCTTGAGTTTTTTAATGGTGCCTTTAAGCGGTGCGATCACACTGGTGCGATCCACCCTGTCTCTCAAGCCGACCTGCCCCTCTGACAACTGGCCAAGCCGCCCCTGCTTCTCATTCAGTTCGGTCTGGGAGTCTGCCCTGAACTTCAGCGCAATATCGTTGCGCTTGGAGATGGTCTCACGCAACACCGAATTGAGTTTTGGAATCAGCAGGCGGTTGCTCTCCAGCTCCCCCTGCATCTCGTTGACCTGACGCTCCAACTTGATTAGCTCCACTTGAGGCACTATACCTTCTTTCGCCAGCGGACGACTAATATTGAGCTCTTGTCTGGCCAAATCCACACTGCGGTTCACGGTACGGATTTTGGCATTCAGTTCGATCAGTTCCTGCTCTTTCTGCTCGATCTGCTGACCAAGAATATAGAGCTGGTTCTTCAGGTTATTCAGACGATCCCGCTGTACCGAGCGCTCACGGTTGGCATATTCGGCAAAGACGGTTTCATAACCATCGGGGAACTGGATAGGTGCCTCTCCCACTACCACCTGTTCACGCCATCCCAGCGCAGGCTCATTTTTCACCTCGACACTGGCCATCTCGGCGCGCAGACGGGCCACATCCCCTTTCAGGGTGACCACCTCCTGCTCACGCTCACGAAAATCGGAGCGGAAACGGGTGTCATCGATGCGCAGCAGTGGCTGCCCCTTTTCGACGATGTCGCCCTCCTTGACGAAGATCTCTTTGACGATCCCCCCTTCCAGGTTCTGGATCACCTGCAGTTGGCGGGATGGGATCACCTTGCCCTGACCCACGGTGACTTCATCAAGCTCGGCCCAGGCCGCCCAGACGATGGCGCTCATGAAAAAGAGGAAACAGCACCATAGCAGGATGCGAGCGCCGGTCGGCGTGGTCAGCAGTACAGCCGCAGCACCATCATCGACAAACTCCAGATGCTCGGGTGCTGGCAATACATCGCCGGAAGGCGCCTTTTTGCTGCGTTTGAACCAGCTCATGATCCCCTTAACCATGAGACACCTCCTGCACACGCACCTTGCCTTCCTTCAACTGCTGCAACACCGCCTCTTTGGGGCCATCAGCAACAATTTGCCCCTGTTCGATGACAATCACCCGTGACGCCACATCCAGCATCGAGGTCTTGTGAGTGATGAGGATCAAGGTGGTTTCCGGGCCGAGTCGAGCCAGCTCCTGTTTCACCTGCATCTCTGACTGGTTGTCCATGTTGGAGGTCGGCTCATCCATCACCAGAATGGGGGGATCATTGAGCAGGGCGCGCGCCAGCAAGATCGCCTGACGCTGGCCACCGGAGAGCTGGCGGCCCCCCTCGCCAATCTGGCGGTCCAGCCCGTTGGGATCCCGGTTGGTAAAGTTGGTGACGCCCGCCCGCTTGGCGGCACGCAAAACCCGCACATCATCCACTAGTGGATTGCCCAGCATGATGTTGTCTCGCACCGAACCAAAGAACAGGATGACATCTTGCGGGACACAGCCGATATTGCGGCGGATCACCGCAGAGGGCAGCTGATCCAGTTCAAATCCATCGATGCGCACCGAACCATCGGTCGGCCGATACAGTCCCATCAGCAATTTCTCAAGGGTCGTTTTGCCCGCACCAATCCGGCCGATAATCGCCACCTTTTCACCCGGCTGAATACGCAAATTGATATTGTGCAGAGTGCTGGTTTCCATTCCCGGATATTTGAAGGAGACATTTTCAAATTCAATGCGACCGGCAATCACCGGATGATGAATATATTGCTTGCCCTCCTCCTGCTCCCCCGGGGTTTGCATGATTTTTTCCAGAATATCCAACGCAGACTTGGCCTGGTTATAGCGGGTCGACAGCACGGAGAGCTGCACCATGGGCGCAATCGCTCGGCTGGAGAGCATCACGGCAGCAATCATCCCCCCCATGGTGACCAAGCCTTCGGATATCTGGTAAACACCGACGATCACCAGTCCGACGGTCACCACCTGCTGGATGTAACTGGCCAGCGATGACATGGAGTTGGTAATGCGGCGGGTCTGCACGCCCCAGGTGGAAATATGGGAGACGGCCTGTTCCCAGCGATGCTGGAACATACTCTCGGCACCGAAGATCTTGACGGTTTCCAGCCCGGAAATACTTTCAATCAGGTTGGCGTTTTTCTGGGAGGCCAGACGCGAGCCCTCTTCGATGGACTGCTTGAGCGGCTCTTGTATATAAAAGCTATAGGCGACCAGGATCAGCATGGCCACGATGGGCACAACCACCATCACGCCGGCAAACATCCAGATGATAAAGAGGAAGAAGACGGCAAAGGGAAGATCGATAAGGGTCGAAACGGTCGCGGAGGTGAAAAACTCCCGCACCGATTCAAACTCCTGCAGATGTTTGGCGAAAGCACCGGTAGAGGCGGGACGAGACTCCATCCGCATGCCCATTACCTTGGCGAAAATCTTGGCCGACAACAGCACATCGGACTTTTTACCGGCGATATCGATAAAGTAACTGCGCAACTGTCGCATCACAAAATCGAAGGTAAAGACCACCATGGCCCCGACCGCCAGTACCCAGAGCGAATCAAACGCCAGATTGGGCACAATCTTGTCATAGACGTTCATGGTAAAGAGGGGGCTGGCGATGGCAAACAGGTTGATCAGAATGGAGGCGATCAATACATCACGATAGATGCCGCGGGATTCGAACAAGGTGCTCCAGAACCAGTGGCCATCACGGGTTTCCAGCACCTTGGGCGAGCGCTCGTCAAACTTGAACTGCTTCTTCACATAGAAGAGGCGACCCAGATACTCATCACCCAACTGGGCAGCCGTCAGCCATTGCGCGGCATCACCGGCCTGCGGGAAGATCACCTTGCCCTGGCTGCGATCTTCGTTCCACTCCAGCAAAATGCAGGCGCCACCACTGCGCATCTGCAATACGCAGGGCAGCAGCAAGGGAGAGATATCGGCCAGTGGCTGGATCACTTCACGGGCGGATAAACCGCCCCGCTCGGCAGCACGGCAAAAGAGTGCGGTAGTCAGGCGTCCGGAGACCAGTGGCAACCCGGTCGTCAGGGCATCCTGGCTGTTGGGCACACCATAAAAACGGGTCAAGAAGACCAGACACTCCAATAACTCATCAATACGACTTGTTTCTGCTTGCATAGCATCCTGTCACTGCATAAATGAGGCCGACACGAAGAATAACCACTCATATTATCCTGCAATAGCGACTCTCAACACCGAGTCACACTCCCACTGAGGTGCCTGTTCAGTAGATAAACCGGTCTGGATAAAGCGCAACCTTCCCCATATTTACCAGTCAGGAAACAATTGCAGCATGATTCATTATTGGTAAAGCATGATTTCATCGATGTCATGCTAACACGCTAACCAGAGTGAATGCCGATGTTAATTGATAACGACATTTTTTATGGCGCATCACTATATCAACCGAAACGTACCAAAACTATAGTTTACGGTATGAACTTTTTTATATAACCCTATGTTTTTTGTAAAAATAATAACTACGCACTCAATTATAGGTCAGGAAGTATGAAGGGTCTTCCCAGCGAGTGACCTTGCGGGCCGCTCAATGAGAGGGCTTTGGCAATGTCCGCCATGGCCGTCCAGCGATTTTCACACCAGACCGGCGCCAGCAGGGTCGGACGGCGCGCCGATGCCGAGATCCGGTGATACACCACCTCGGGCGGCGTGTGCTGGATCATGGCGACAGCTGCTTCCACATACTGCTCCAGCGTCAATACCTCAAGCCGCCCCGCTTGCCATGCCTTGCCAAGAGTACTGCCCTCAACCACATGAAGCGGATGCAGCTTGATCCCCTCAACGCCGGTCTCCACGATGCGATGCAGGGTATCGAGGCTGTCCATCGGCACTTCGCCTGGCAAGCCAACGATCAGATGAGCACATACCTTGATGCCACGCTGATGGGCACGTCTTACCGCATCCTCATAGGCGGCATAGCCGTGGCCGCGATTGATCCGTTGCAGGGTTTTGTCGTTGGCGCTTTGCAGCCCGAGCTCCAGCCACACCTCGTAACCCCGGGCCTGATAGCCCGCCAGCAGATCCAGCACCGCATCCGGCACGCAATCAGGGCGAGTGCCCACACAGAGCCCCACCATATCGCTCACCGACAGCGCATCTTCATACATACGCTGCAGATACTCGACCTCGGCATAGGTGCTGGTATAGGCCTGAAAGTAGGCGAGATAACGCTTGGCACGGGTGACTTCATCGCGGCGTGCCAGCAGTTGTTGCACCACGGAGAGTTGCTGGGCCGACTCGTCGGCAAAAGAGGAGACATTGCAGAAGGTGCAGCCACCGCGGCCCAGGGTGCCGTCCCGGTTCGGGCAGGTGAAGGCACCGTGGATGGAGAGTTTGTGGATCTTCTGACCGTGACGCTGCTTGAGATCCTGACCGAATGTATTGACGAGTTCGTGTAACTGCATGACACCTCCGCTAAAGGAGCGTCATTGTACGAGCTTGCGCAAAACAGGGGCTGAGCTGGATCAAGCTAGCGAAGGGGGCAAAACATATAAATATCCGGTCAAATTTGAATAAATATAGAGAAAAAGCGCAAAAAATGGAGTCTGGCAGATCGTTGATCATTCCAACAGTAAACGTTCATATGAAAATGAGACCCGATAACTCACTGTTGAACAATGAAAATTTCAAAGAGACCCGACAGCACACAATTGCAAGCATGGGATATTGAAAATGTGATCCCATCCGCTGTCGGCAACGTCGGGTTGGTAAAATTACTACATTCACCCACAGTCGCTGAGCGCACCATTGAACCTTTCAATGGCGATATATTTAACCAAAAAAATCAAATTATACAGAACAACCACATCACCCCAACCAATTAACCCCTCCAATCCGACATTTTGTTATGCGAATGTAACCATGAAGACAAACCTGACCTGCGATTGACCTCGTCAGAAAATCCCATTAGTTTGGAGATTCGCCACGTCAGGCAGACGGAACCACAAGAGCCAATCGCAATTTATGCAGTCAGGTGATGACTGTGCGATGCAAGGCCGAGCAAGGGAGAAATGCAATGTCACTATATGATCCAAAGCTGGAGAGGGATAACTGTGGCTTCGGCCTGTTGGCCCACATGGAAGGGGAAGCCAGCCACAAGCTTGTTCGTCTCGCGATGTCAGCATTGGCTCGCATGCAGCACCGCGGCGGGATCTCCGCCGATGGCAAGACCGGCGATGGCTGCGGTCTGCTGCTGCAAAAACCCGACAGCTTCTATCGCGCGGTCGCCGAAGAGAAGGGATGGCACCTTGGCCGCAAGTACGCGGTCGGCATGCTGTTTCTCAACCCCGACCCCGTATTGGCGCAAGCCACTCGCGACATCATCGACGAAGAGCTGGAAAAAGAGACCCTGAGTCTGGTCGGCTGGCGCAAAGTACCCGTCGATACCAATGTGCTCGGTCCTATCGCCAAAGCCTCCCTGCCCAGTATTGAACAGGTCTTTGTCAACGCGCCCCCCGGCTGGGTTGAACAGGATCTGGAGCGCCGCCTCTATATCGTGCGCCGCCGTATCGAGAAGCGCATCAACGACGACTACTTCTATATCGTCAGCCTCTCCAACCTGGTCACTGTCTATAAAGGGCTGTGCATGCCGGTGGACTTGCCGCGTTTTTATCTGGATCTCGCCGACATCCGCATGCAGGCGGCCATCTGCGTGTTCCACCAGCGCTTCTCCACCAACACCAGCCCGCGCTGGCCGCTGGCCCAGCCGTTCCGCTATCTGGCCCACAACGGCGAGATCAACACCATCGCCGGCAACCGCCAGTGGGCCAAGGCACGCAGCTACAAGTTTGCGACGCCGCTCATTCCCGATTTGCAGGAAGCGGCCCCCTTCGTCAACACCACGGGGTCGGATTCCTCCAGCCTCGACAACATGCTGGACCTCTTCCTCGCCGGTGGTATGGACCTGTTCCGGGCCATGCGTCTGTTGATCCCGCCTGCATGGCAAAAGCACCCGAACATGGATGACGACCTGCGCGCCTTCTACGACTTCAACTCCATGCACATGGAGCCGTGGGATGGCCCTGCCGGTATCGTCATGACCGACGGTCGCTACGCCACCTGCGCGCTGGACAGAAACGGCCTGCGTCCGGCCCGCTACGTCATCACCAAGGACAAGTTCATAACCTTGGCCTCTGAGGTCGGCACCTGGGACTACACCCCGGACGAAGTGCTGGAGAAGGGCCGGGTCGGCCCGGGCGAGCTGTTCGTGGTCGATACCAGCAACGGCAAGGTGTGGACCAGCTTCGAGATCGATGACGATCTCAAGAACCGCCACACCTACAAGCAGTGGATGGACAAGCACTGCACCAGACTGGTGCCATTCGAGCAGATGGACGACAGCCAGACCGGCCGTCGCGAATTTGCCGACGATCAGCTGAAAACCTATCAGAAGCTGTTTGGCTACTCCTTCGAGGAGCTGGATCAGATCATCCGGGTACTGGGTGAGAACGGTCAGGAAGCGGTAGGCTCCATGGGGGATGATACCCCGATGGCGGTGCTCTCCTCCGGCCCGCGCACCCTCTATGACTACTTCCGCCAGATGTTTGCGCAGGTGACCAACCCGCCCATCGACCCGCTGCGGGAAAACCACGTGATGTCGCTGGCGACCTGTATCGGTCGCGAGCAGAACGTCTTCAACGAGACCTTCGGCCACGCCCACCGGGTGCTGTTTCAGTCACCGATCCTGCTCTACTCTGATTTCCACCAACTGCTGGCACTGGAGGGTGAGTACTACCGTCATCAGGTAATCAGCCTCAACTTCAAGCCAGAAGAGGGGCTGGAAGCGGCCATCGTGCGCATCTGCGACGAGGCCAAAACTGCTGCCAAGAGTGGCACCGTGCTGCTGGTGCTGTCGGATCGCGATATCAGCGCCGACACCCTGCCGATCCCGGCCGCCATGGCGGTGGGCGCGGTACAGCGCACCCTGGTAGACAACAACTTGCGCTGTGACGCCAACATTCTGGTGGAGACCGCAAGCTGCCGCGATCCGCACCACTTCTCGGTGCTGCTGGGCTTTGGCGCGACCGCCATCTACCCCTATCTGGCCTACGAAACCCTGGCTAAACAGGTTGAAGAGGGCGTGCTCACCATGTCCCTGCGCCAGGCCATGGTCAACTACCGCAACGGCATCAATAAAGGGCTCTACAAGGTGATGTCCAAGATGGGCATCAGCACGGTCGCCAGCTACCGCTGCTCCCAGCTGTTCGAAGCGGTGGGCCTGGCCAAGTCGGTGGTCGATACCTGCTTCCGCGGTGTGTCGAGCCGTATTCAAGGCGCCGACTTTGCCGACATCCAGCAGGATCAGCACAATCTGGCCCGTCAGGCCTGGCTGGTGCGCAAGCCCCTCGCCCACGGCGGCCTGCTCAAGTTCGTCCACGGCGGCGAGTACCACACCTACAACCCGGATGTGGTGCAGACCCTGCAAACAGCGGTGCGCTCCGGCAACTATGCCGACTACAAAGAGTACGCGCGTCTGGTGAACGAGCGCCCGGTCGCCACCCTGCGTGACCTGCTGGCCCTGAAGAAGGTCGACAATCCGGTCGCGCTGGATCAAGTGGAGCCGGCCGACAAGCTGTTCCCCCGCTTCGACTCCGCCGCCATGTCCATCGGCGCCCTCGGCCCTGAGGCCCACGAGGCACTGGCTGTCGCCATGAACCGCCTCGGCGGTCAGAGCAACTCCGGCGAAGGTGGCGAAGATCCCAAGCGTTTCGGTACCGAGAAGAACTCCCGCATCAAGCAGGTGGCTTCCGGTCGCTTTGGTGTCACCCCCCACTACCTGATGAACGCCGATGTGGTGCAGATCAAGGTGGCTCAGGGCGCCAAGCCCGGCGAAGGTGGCCAGCTGCCCGGTGACAAGGTCACCGCCCAGATCGCCAAGCTGCGCTATTCCGTGCCCGGCGTGACCCTGATCTCACCGCCGCCGCACCACGACATCTACTCCATCGAGGATCTGGCCCAGCTCATCTTCGACATCAAGCAGATCAACCCGAGCTGTCTGGTGTCGGTGAAGCTGGTCTCAGAACCCGGCGTGGGCACCATCGCCTGCGGCGTGGCCAAGGCCTATGCCGACTTCATCACCATCTCCGGTTATGACGGCGGCACCGGCGCAAGCCCCCTCACCTCGGTCAAATATGCCGGTTCCCCGTGGGAGCTGGGTCTGGCCGAAACCCAACAGGCGCTGGTCGCCAACGGCCTGCGCCACAAGGTGCGGCTGCAGGTGGATGGCGGTCTCAAAACGGGTCTCGACATCATCAAGGCGGCTATCCTCGGCGCCGAGAGCTTCGGTTTTGGCACCGGCCCCATGGTGGCGCTCGGTTGCAAATACCTGCGTATTTGCCACCTGAACAACTGCGCCACCGGCGTTGCCACTCAGGATGAGAAGCTGCGTCGCGAACACTTCACCGGCTTGCCGGAGATGGTGATGAACTACTTCAAGTTCATCGCCGAAGAGACCCGCGAGCTGATGGCCCAGCTGGGCGTCACCCAATTGACCGACCTCATCGGCCGCACCGATCTGCTGGAAGCCCTGCCCGGCCTCACCGCCCGTCAGGCCAAGCTGGATCTCTCCGGTATTATGGCAAGACCCATCGCACCGGCAGGCTCCAGCCTGTTCAGCCAGCAGCACAACCCCACCTTCGACAAGGGGCCGCTCAACCTGCAAATGGTCGCGGATCTGCTGGAAGCGGTAGAAACCTCAAGCGGTGGCGAGTTCCGCTACGACATCCGCAACACCGACCGCTCGGTGGGTGCGCGCCTCTCCGGCGAGATCGTCAAACGCCACGGCAACCAGGGGATGGCGGCGGATCCGGTCAAGGTGCACTTCAACGGCACCGCAGGCCAGAGCTTCGGCGTCTGGAACGCGGGTGGCCTCGAGATGATCCTCACCGGTGACGCCAACGACTACGTGGGCAAGGGGATGACCGGCGGCAAGCTGGTGATCAAGCCCCATGTCGGCGTGGCGTTCAAATCCAACGAAGCGGCCATCATCGGCAACACCTGCCTCTACGGTGCCACCGGCGGCAAACTCTACGCCGCAGGCACCGCTGGCGAGCGTTTCGCAGTGCGCAACTCTGGCGCGCTGGCAGTGGTCGAGGGGATTGGCGACAACGGCTGTGAATACATGACCGGTGGCATCGTCACCGTGCTCGGTCAGACCGGCGTCAACTTCGCGGCGGGCATGACCGGCGGCTTTGCCTACGTGCTCGACGAGTGCGGCAACTTTGCCAAGCGCACCAACCCCGAGCTGGTGGAACTGCTGGACGTGGCGGATCTCGCCATCCATCAGGAGCACCTGCGCGGCATCATCACGGCGCACCTCAATGAGACCGGCAGCTCGCGCGCCGAGGAGATCCTGGCCAACTTCGACTCCTATGTGCCCAAGTTCAGGCTGATCAAACCCAAGTCCAGCGACGTGAAATCGCTGCTGGGTCACACCAGCCGTTCCAGTGCAGAACTCAGAATCCAGGCGCAATAAGGAGGGAACCCTATGAGCCAGAACGTATTTCAGTTTATCGATGTCCAGCGGGTCGACCCGCCTAAGAAGCCGCTCAAGATCCGCAAAATCCAGTTTGTGGAGATCTACGAGTCCTTCAATCAGCCGCAGGTACAGATGCAGGCGGATCGCTGCCTCGAGTGCGGCAACCCCTACTGCGAGTGGAAGTGTCCGGTCCACAACTACATCCCCAACTGGCTGAAACTGGCCAAAGAGGGACGCATTCTGGAGGCGGTAGAGCTCTCCCACCAGACCAACAGCCTGCCGGAGGTGTGTGGTCGGGTCTGCCCGCAGGATCGCCTGTGCGAGGGCTCCTGCACCCTCAACGACCGCTTCGGTGCGGTGACCATCGGCAACATCGAAAAATACATCACCGACAAGGCGTTCGAGATGGGCTGGAAGCCCGATCTCTCGAACGTGGTCAAGACCGGCAAGCGGGTCGCCGTCATCGGCGCGGGCCCGGCGGGTCTCGCCTGTGCCGATGTGCTGGCACGCAACGGCGTCACACCGGTGGTGTTTGACAAATATCCGGAGATCGGCGGCCTGCTCACCTTCGGCATCCCCTCCTTCAAGCTGGAAAAAGAGGTGATGCAGCGTCGCCGCGAGATCTTCCAGGGGATGGGCGTGGAGTTTCGGCTCGAGACCGAAGTGGGCAAGGACATCACCTTCGCCGATCTGCTCGGCGAGTTCGATGCGGTCTTCCTCGGGGTCGGCACCTACAAGTACATGAAGGGCGGCTTTGCCAACGAAGAGGCGCCGGGAGTCTATGACGCCCTGCCCTACCTCATCGCCAACGCCAACCGCTTGCTGGGTTTCGAGAAGGCGCAAGCCGACTATATCGACTTCGCTGGCAAGCAGGTGGTGGTTCTCGGCGGTGGCGATACCGCCATGGACTGCGTGCGTACCGCCATCCGCCAGGGAGCCGCCAAGGTGATCTGCGCCTATCGCCGCGACGAGGAGAACATGCCGGGCTCCAAGCGGGAGGTGAAAAATGCCCGCGAAGAGGGGGTTGAATTCATGTTCAACCTGCAACCGGTGGCGGTCGAGCTGGATGCCAGTGGTCGCACCGTCGGCATCAAGGTGGTGAGCACCGAGCTGGGTGAACCCGATGCCAATGGCCGCCGCAATCCGGTGGTTATCGAGGGCTCAGAACAGGTGCTGGCCGCCGATGCGGTGGTGATGGCGTTTGGCTTCCAGCCCAACCCCCAGCCCTGGATGGCGGAGTTCGGCATCGAGCTCGACAACCGGGATCGCATCAAGGCGCGTGAGCAGGCGGAATATGCCTTCCAGACCAGCAATCCCAAGGTGTTCGCCGGTGGCGATGCGGTACGCGGCTCCGATCTGGTGGTGACCGCCATCTATGAGGGGCGCAAGGCAGCCGAAGGGATCATGGATTACCTCGCTGTCTAACCTGCTATTCCTCAGTCAACGCAAAACAGAGCCCCGCCAGTGCGGGGCTCTTCTTTTCAAACTCGGAATTTAAGGCTCGGAATACTCGCTGGCAGCGTGTCACTTATCGCCCATCAACCTCGTCTGGGGAGCAACTAGATGCTCCAGCTCTCCGGCAACCGCTCGGTGAGGGTAGAGATGTACTCGAAGGTACGCGCCCGCTTGGGGGTAGTGAACATCTGGCGTGCGCTACCTGCTTCCACTACCTCACCCGCCTCCAGAAAGATCACCTGCTGCGCTATCTGGGCTGCCAGCCGCAAATCGTGGGTGGCAATCAGCATGGTGGTTCCCTCCCGGGCCAGCTGGCGCAGTACGGTCACCACCTCCTGAGCAAGCTCGGGATCCAGTGCCGAGGTGGGTTCGTCACAGAGCAGCACCTTGGGCGCTGGCGCCAGCGCCCTCGCAATGGCAACCCGCTGCTGCTGACCACCGGACAAGGTGGCAGGCACCGCCTCGGCCTTGTGCCTGAGCCCCACCTTGTCGAGCAGTTGCAAGCCGCGCGCCTGCGCTTTAGCCCTTGGCCACTTCAACACGGTTACCAGCCCCTCTATGACGTTTTCCAGTACCGTCATGTGCGGAAACAGCTGGAAATTCTGGAACACCATGCCGGTCTGCTGGCGCAATGCCAGCACGCTCTGGCGGGGTAGATGATGAGAAAAATCGAGTTCGCTTCCCCCCAGCACCAATTGCCCTGCATCCGGCCGCTCCAGCACATTGACGCAGCGCAACAGGGTGCTCTTGCCACTGCCTGAGGGGCCAATCAGGGCGGTCACACTACCCGCCACCATGGCAAGATCGATCCCCTTGAGCACCCGCTGCCCGCCAAACTGCTTCTCGATACCACGCAACAGGATCATAGGGCGGCCCCCCGGGTCTCTTTGTGGGTCAACTTGCGCTCCAGCCGGTCTTGCAAGGTGGAGAGCACCGAGCTGAACAGCAGGTAGATGATGGCCGTCTCTATGTAAAGGATCAGCGGCTCATAAGTGACGGAGGCGAGCCGCTGGGCAGCCTGAAACAGCTCGGGCACGGTCACTGCTGCCGCCAGCGAGGTGTCCTTCACCAGCGAAATAAAGGTGTTGGAAAGCGGTGGCACCGCAATGCGCGCCGCCTGCGGCAGGATCACCCGCCACATCACCAGGGGCCAGTTCATGCCAATCGAATAGGCCGCTTCCCACTGCCCTTTCGGGATCGCAGCCAGAGTGGCGCTGATGATCTCCGAGCTGTAGGCGCCGATGTTGAGGGTGAACCCGATCACCGCGGCGGTGAAGGCATCCAGCACAATGCCGGCACTCGGCAAGCCATAAAAAATCAGAAAGAGCTGCACCAGCAGCGGCGTGCCACGAATAAGCCAGACATAAAAACGAACCAGTGCCACCAATGGTGTCGGGCCATATAATCTGGCCAGCGCCACCAGCAAGCCGAGCAATATTCCCAAGACAAAGGTGATCAGGGTCAGTGGCACGGTAAAAATAAGCCCCGCGCTAAGCAGGGGCCAAAAAGAGTCGATCATTAACTGCAACCAGGCTGGCACGTTTATTACCTCGCTAGTTATTATTTTTCGGCAATATTATTGCGAGACATCAGTACCAAAATATTTAAGAGATATTTTCTGGTAGCTGCCATCCTGTTTGGCAGTGCGCAGTGCCTGATTGATGGCGGCCAGCAATTCCGGCTGTCCCTTGGCGAGCAACACTGCCGATTGATCCCCCTTCGCCTCGGTCGCCGCCACCCTCAATTTGGCATCCGGTTTCTGTTTCTTGAAGTCGAGGAAAGAGAGGCTGTCGTTGATGGTGGCATCCACTCGCCCGGTCAGCACCAGCTGCAGTGACTGGTTGAAGCCCTCGGTGGCGACCACCTCGGCGCCCGATGATTTCGCCAGCTGAGCAAAGTTGCTGGTGAGCGACTGGGATGATTTTTTACCCTTCAGATCCGCAAAGCTGTTGATGCTGTGATTATCGCTGTGCACCACGATCACCGCTTTGGAGGTGATGTAGGGATCTGAAAAATCATACTTTTTCAGCCGCTCCGGGGTGATGGCTACTTCGTTGAGCACCAGATCGTAGCGCTTGGCATCCACCCCGGCGATGAGGCCATCCCACTTGCCTTCGACAAACTCCGGCTTCACCCCAAGGCCTTTTGCAATCAGCTCACCAATCTCCACATCAAAGCCGACCAGCTTGCCGCTCTTGTCGTGATAGGTGAACGGAGGATAGGCACCTTCAGTGCCGATTTTGATCGCACCGGCACTCTGGATAGCGGCGAGGCTGGACTGGGCTTGCGCCGATGTCATCAAAGCCAGTGGAAGAGCTGCCAGTAAAAACAGGGAGTGCAGTTTTTTCATTATTCACCTCGTTATATTTGTAAACATCCAGCACGCTTGCCAACGATAATCCGGATTACCATGCAATTATTATTTTGAATCCTGCTGCTGCCAGCACCATTTAATCGGGTCACGCCACATATACGATGACTGCCAATTAACGATTGCACTTGGCGGCACCAGCAAAACATAACGCGGTGGTTCCCGTTGCCAAACCATGAAATATGAGGATGTTTAGTGAAATAATGAATAACGGAAAAGCAGTCCCGCATTCGCTACTGATTGCGGGGCACACTGTTTATTCATGATAAAAAAACACACTGCCAGCCCGATACCAAATCCAGGCCATCACCTGATCACAAACACACCACCAGCCACTCCCCCTTGCCGACCGGCACCAGCGAGGTGGCAAAGGCTGGGTCCTGCCCGACCTCGTCCATCCACTCCGCCATCTCGCTGCGATGGGAGATGGCGTTATCGACCACCAGCAAGCCACGGGGCGCCAGCAGGCGGCGGATCTGCGGCCACCATGCCCGGTAGTGCTGACGATCCGAATCGAGGAAGATGAGCTGATACCCGGCTTGCGGCAAGGTCGGTAGCAGCTCGCCCGCGTCCCCTGCCAGCAGGGTGATCCAGGGGCTCAGTCCTGCCCACTGAAAGTTGTCATGGGCCAACACGCGCTTATCCTCATCAAGCTCGATGGTGGTGACATGACCCTCCAGCCGGCGCACCGCCTCTGCCAGCCAAAGCGTGGAGTAACCATTTGAGGTGCCGATCTCCAGCACGGCCTGCGCCCTGCGGATGTGCACCAGCACTGACAGCAACTCCCCCGTGTCGCGGGTGATGTTGAGCAGCTTGCGGTGGCGTGCCTGCTGCATGCTGTCATTGCGCTCGCCAAGCTGCTCCAGCTGGCGTTTTAACTGCTCCAGTTCCATCGATATCCCTTTCGTCCTTGCCAGAAACCGCTCGAGCTATCCTCTTGGTTTGGCCTTTGGGAGTCAAATGATTGCTTTTAAACGCCATTCCGAGCGCAAAGGATGAGAAAATGACAACCATTTGAGGCAGAATTTGTGACGTCTATCTGTTACACTTCGCGCCCGCCATTTTCCGGCTCACTCTCTGACTTGATGTCAGGCGCAGCCGTCGGTGGTTACAACCTCCGTCTCGCTCATGCCGAGCTAACCAAGCCAAACACAGCCCAGCTGGAACACAGGAACCCATTATGAGATTTGAATCGTTCGATTTTGCCCCCGAGATTTTGCGTGCTGTCTCAGATTGCGGTTATCAGGAGATGACCCCTGTGCAGCAACAGGCGATCCCGGCCATTCGCCGTGGCCGCGATGTGCTGGCCAGCGCCCAGACCGGTACCGGCAAGACCGCTGCCTTCGCCCTGCCCATTGTGCAGCGTCTGGTAGACAATCCGGCCCCGGCCCAGCCTTCCAACGCCCGGGTGCTGATCCTGACCCCGACCCGCGAGCTGGCGGCTCAGGTGGCGAGCAACATCAATGACTTCGCCAAGTATCTCGATATCACCACCATCACCATCGTCGGCGGTGGCAAGCAGGACGTGCAGGCCAGAAAGCTGAAAGCGGGCGCTCACATCATTGTGGCCACCCCGGGCCGTCTGCTGGAGCACCTCACCGCCTGCAACCTCAGCCTCTCCGGCGTCGAGTGTCTGGTGCTGGATGAAGCGGATCGCATCCTCGACATGGGCTTCAGTGCCGATGTGCAGAAGATCTTGCAAGCGGTCAACAAGACCCGTCAGAACCTGCTGTTCTCCGCGACCTTCTCCGATGCGGTGAAGAAGCTGGCCAACCTGATGCTGGACCGCCCGCAGATCGTCAGCGTCAACAAGCAGAACTCCACCGCCGACACCGTCAGCCACACCGTCTATCCGGTCGAGCAGAAGCGCAAGCGCGAGCTGCTCTCCGAGCTGATTGGCAAGCAGAACTGGCAGCAGGTGCTGGTGTTCGCCAGTACCCGCGAGAGCTGTGATGTGCTGGTCGAGGAGCTGAACCTCGACGGCATCAAATCCGCCGTGGTCCATGGCGAGAAGGCCCAGGGCAACCGTCGCCGTGCCCTGCGCGAATTCATGGAAGGCAAGGTACGGGTTCTGGTCGCCACCGAAGTGGCCGCCCGCGGTCTGGACATCCCGGATCTGGAATACGTGGTCAACTACGATCTGCCGTTCCTGGCGGAAGATTACGTGCACCGCATCGGCCGTACCGGTCGTGCCGGCAAGCGCGGCATGGCCATCTCCTTCGTCAGCCGTGAAGAGGAGCGCACCCTGCTGGAGATCGAGGCCCTGATCGGCCAGAAGATCCGCCGCATCATGGTGCCGGGCTACGAGGTGAGCAGCCGTGACGAGCTGATCAAACAGCTGCAGGAGCGTCGCCGTTTCGGCAAGCGCCCGCAGCGTGAAGATAACGCCGTGGCTCAGGTGATGGCCGAAGCCAAACTGCAGGGTCAGCGCCTCAAGCGTCTGGCCGCCGCCAAGAAGCCCCGTCAGCCGAAATAAGGCGGGCAGTTGCTCTATTGAACCGCAAAGGCGCCACTGGCGCCTTTGCTATCTCTGTCATCGGTGTTGACCTGTGGTGGTCAACTCAAGGATTGCTTATGACCTCTCCTACCTATAATCAGGCCCTGTTCGAGATGGCCACCCAGAGCCTGGCCGAACTGGCTCGCACCGCCGAACAAAAAGCGGGCAAGCGCACCCCGGCGCAAGAGAGCCACTTTCTCTGTACCTGGATGGCCGACTCCCTCAAGGAGAAACGCTTCTCCCGGCTGGTGATGGAAGATTTGAAAGATTGGGTACAGCTTGGCCGCACGCTGGGAGCGGGCGCCGATCTCAAGGGATTGCTGGAGCGCATCGCCTTCCAGTACCAGTGTGCCATGACCAATCCGCAGCAACTGGGAGCCAAGCTGGCGGCGCTGCTGGAAGAGCTGGCAGCGGCAGGCTGGCTGGTGCTGACCGAGAGCGAAGTGAACGCCAAGCTGCGCCTGCAATCGGGCGGTCAGCCGAATCTGGTGGTAAGCCATAGTGAATATGCAGGCCACATCGAGGCGGGTGAGCTTGTCAAACCCCTCACCCTCTATGTGCGCGGTGACGAGAAGGTATTGGCCGAAGCGGCCTTCAAGCACGGTCTGCTGCTGAGCCAGGGCAACAAGAAAACCACCCTGGTCAAACACCACAAGGCCTACCGGCTGATGCCAGATAACGCCCAACCGGCGCTGGCACTGCTGAGCGAGGCTCGCCAGAGCGCCTGATCCCGCCAGTGTGCAGCAATAAAAACGGCAGGCCCTTGTGCAGGGTCTGCCGTTTTTTATTGTTCGATCTTCGGTGATGAGGTCTGGTAGTCGCTTAGCGGATCTTGATGCCAATCTGGCCCGCGTCACACCACTCGAACATCACCTCCTCGCTCTTGCCACAGCAGCTACCGCCACAAACCCGGCTCTCGCGCTTGATGACCCGCCCCTTGCGCATCCAGACGCCGAGCATGGCCTCCACCGCATCTTCCGAGGTGTGGAAGTGGCGAGCCAGATCGCGCCGGCTCACCTTCTGCTGCGCGGCGAGGTAATCCCCCAGCTCGCGCAGGATCATAAGGTCACCACCTTGCGGGCGACGATGTCACCGTGACGGCGACCAGCCCACCAGAGCAGCACCAAAGAGAGGCCGTAGCTGACGATCCAGAACAGGCTCTGCTCCGGGTGAGCAGCAAAGGTGGCCACCTGATAGAATACGGTGGCGCACATAAAGGCCATGTAATTGCACCATACCGCCGTCATCAGCGCCCACTGGCGACCGGTTTCCCGCACCAGCGCGCCCATGGCAGCAGCACAAGGCATGTAGAGCAACACGAACAGCAAGTAGGAGAAGGCACCGGCCGCCCCGTCGAAGTGGGTCTGCATGTTGCCGTAGGTGGAGACATCGACCTCCTGCGCTTCGGCAGCTGCCTGCTGATCATCCAGCTCACCGACAGACAATCCCATGGGGTCGCTCGGGTTGATCTCCGCCAGATTGGCCGCCACGGCGTCGATCGCCTCGTGGAAACTGGCCACCAGCGAGAACTCGCTCTCCTCCTCTTCACCACCACCAGCACCGGCGTAGAGGCTGTTGAGGGTACCGACCACCGCCTCTTTGGCGAAGATACCGGTGACGATACCGACCGTGGCCTGCCAGTTGTCATCGCGCACACCGATGGGGTGCAGCACCGGCGTCACCGCCTGGCTTATCTTGCTCAGTACCGAGCCCTCTTGATCCTGATGGCCGAAGCTGCCATCGGTACCCAGCGAGTTGAGCACGCTCAGCACGGCGACTACCAGTACGATGGTTTTACCGGCGCCAAAGACGAAGGATTTCAGCTTCTGCCAGGTCTTGATGGCAACGTTGACCGGACGCGGCCACTCGTAATCCGGCATCTCCATCAGCATGGAGTCGCTCTTGCCCGGCAGCAGGGTGTTGCGCAGCAACAGGCCGGTGAGCACCGCCACCACAATACCGATGAGGTAGAGACCGAACACCAGGTTCTGACCGGATTCGGGGAAGAAGGCCACCGCAAACAGGGCGTAAACCGGCAGACGGGCACCACACGACATGAAAGGCGCCATGGCGGAGGTCATCAGCCGCTCCCGCTCGGAGTTGAGGGTACGGGTCGCCATCACCGAGGGGACGGTACAACCAAAGCCCATCAGCATTGGCACGAACGCCTTGCCCGGCAGACCGAGGCGGCGCATCAGGGCATCCACCACGAAGGCGGCGCGGGCCAGATAGCCGGAGCTCTCCAGCACCGCGAGGAACAGATAGAGGCAGCCAATCACCGGAATAAAGGTGGCCACGGTCTGCAAGCCGACGCCGAAACCATCAGCCAGAATGGCGCCCAGCCACTCGGGCGCATGGATCAGCCCCAGCAGGTGGTGCACCCCATCGACAAACAGGGCGCCGCCCATGATGTCGAAGAAGTCGATAAAGGCGCTGCCGACGTTGATGGCAAACAGGAACATCAGGTACATGACAAACAAAAAGAAGGGGATGCCAATCCAGCGATTGAGCAGCACCCGATCCAGCCATTCGCTCTGGGCCTCGGTGAGCTTGCCCTTCTGCTGGCGCGCCTGTTGTACCCACTGGTGGATATGACCGTAGCGGATATCCGCCAGTTGCAGATCGATATCCTGCCCCTGATGGGCGCGGGCGACCACATTGTGGGCGGCGGCCTGCTGACCGGGCAGCAGGGTCTCCTGCATCACCGGATCCTCTTCCAGCAGGCGCAGGGCGCGACCACGGGCAGTGAGGTGGTGCGGGGCGAGCAGGGTCTCCAGCTCCGCCAGATCGTTTTCAAGAGAGTGACCATAATCGAGCTGCAAGGCCGCTTGCGGCTGACCGATAAACTGCCGGATCTGCTGCTTGAAGGCGGCAACCTGCTTGCTGTTGTGGGCCGAGAGGGCCACCACCGGGCACCCGAGGGATTTGCCGAGCTTGCTCTCGTCGATGACGATGCGGCGCTTTTGCAGGATATCCAGCTTGTTGAGCACCACCACCATGGGCAGGCCCAGTTCACGCAGTTGTAGCGTAAGGTAGAGGGAGCGCTCCAGATTGGCGGCGTCGATGACGTTGAGCAGCAGGTCGGGCTGTTGGCCCTGGGCAAAGCGGCTGGCGATCTGCTCGTCCAGACTGCCATCCTGACTGGCCAGGCTATAGATGCCGGGCAAATCCATCAGCTTGAAGTGATGCTCACCCGCGCTGAACTCACCCATCTTCTTGTCGACGGTGACACCACTCCAGTTGCCCACTTGTTGGCGGGCGCCGGTCAGGGCGTTGAACAGTGAGGTCTTGCCGCTATTGGGGTTACCTACCGTTACCAGGGAGTAATTCATACCGGTTCGACCTCGATAGTGCTTTGACCAAGACGATTGTTTTGTGAGGTGTGTTTCATACCAGCTCGACCTCGATGTGCTGTGCCAGACTCTTTTGCATGGAGAGGCAGATCCCCTGGCACTGGATCTGGAGCGGGTCCCCCAAGGGGGCGGAGCGCAGATAGATGACTTCAGTCTGGGGCAGCAGGCCCATCACCATCAGCTTGCGACGCAGCGGCCGTGCCAACTGGTTCATATTCTTGATGCGAGCACTCTGTCCCGGCGACAACTGCGTGAGTACCATGACTGACTCCTGAAGTTAAACAATAATAATTCGCTTTTACTTGGGGCATTATAAGCTGTGTCTTCAACTTTTATTTGAGTAAAATCAAACTCCGCTTAGCTAACCGATAAAGTATTGCCATGAGTCACGACAACAACAGCCGCCTCGTTTACAGCACAGATGGCGGCATGATCAAGGAGCAGAGTGCTCCCCAATCCGCCTCCCCCTTCCCCACCGACGGCACCGTGCGCATTCGCCGCGAGACCAAGGGACGCAAGGGCGCCGGGGTGATCACCATTCATGGCGTACCCGCCGATCAGCAGAAAGCCATGGCGACCCTGCTCAAGAAAAAATGCGGCACCGGTGGCGGTATCAAGGAGGGGGTGATCGAGATCCAGGGGGATAAACGGGACCTGATCAAGGCCGAGCTGGAGAAGGCCGGTTTCAGCGTCAAGCTGGTGGGGGGCTGATCCCCTTGTCACCCATGCGGTTTTTCCCTAGAATGCCCGCTCCCATCGAGGGGGAGTAGTCTCGCACGCCGATTCCATCCTTTGCATGAATACCGGCCTGCGACCCTGATCAACATACTTGGTGCCAACTCACCATGGTCAGGGTGATCCATGCCAGTCATGGATTTGACAAGACCTTTGACGGGCCAGTGCCAATACCGGGGACGGATGGCGCAGGCTTGTCTTTGGTTTATAACAATTCCGTCCCCCGGTCATCTTTATGGAAGCCTTGTTAACCTCAACCCTCAGCGTTGCCATTGCCGAAATCGGCGATAAAACCCAGCTGTTGGCGTTGCTGCTCATCTGCCGTTTTCGCAAGCCCTGGCCCATCATCGCCGGCATGCTGGCGGCAACCCTGCTCAACCATGCGGGCGCCGCCTGGATTGGCGAGTTCATCAGCCGCTGGCTCGATCCCAAGATAATGACCTATCTGGTCGCCATCGCCTTTATCGCCATGGCTATCTGGATCCTGGTGCCGGACAAGATGGATGACGAGGAGAGCTCGCTGGATAAATACGGCCCCTTTATGGCCACCTTCGTGCTCTTCTTCATCGCCGAGATCGGGGACAAGACCCAGATCGCCACCGTGCTGCTGGCCGCCAAGTATGACTCGCTGGTGCAGGTCATCACCGGTACCACCCTCGGCATGATGCTGGCCAACGTGCCGGTGGTGCTGATCGGCAAGCTGGGGGCAGACAAGCTGCCGCTCAAGGGGATCCGCATCGCCTGCGCCATCCTCTTCGTCGGCCTCGGGGTGAGCACCCTAATCTTTGCCTGATCGCCTTTTCCGCTGACCAAGCCCTCCACTTCGGAGGGCTTTTTTGTTTGCTGCCTTATTTGTTGCTTTGTTTGCTGCTTTGTCTGTTGCGTAACCCGCTGTCGCAACCACCAGCCTTACAGCCAAGGGGCAGTGCACGGTTGCGGGTGCCTCATGCCATAATGGGGCAAACCTCGTGGAGTCCCCCCATGCACAACGTATCAAGAGAGACGCTACTCGAATGGATCAAACAAGGACGGCTGGCACCAGAGAAGCTGGCGGACGCCCTGACCCTCACCGATCTGCCCCCCCCTCCGGCGCGCTGGCAGTGGCTGTTTGACCGGCTGCTGCTTTGGCTCGGTGCCCTCTGCATCGGGGCCGGACTGGTCTTCTTCGTCGCCTTCAACTGGCAAGAGCTGGGCCGGGTCTCCCGCCTCGCCCTGCTGGAGGCGCCACTGCTCGCCATGCTGCTTCTGCTGTGGCGCAAACCGCTGGGGGATACTCCCCGTCAGGCGCTGCTGCTTGCTGTCGCCCTCAATATCGGCGCCCTGCTGGCGCTGGTGGGCCAGACCTACCAGACCGGTGCCGATCCCTGGCAGCTGTTCGCTACCTGGGCGCTGATGCTGGTGCCACTGGCGGTATTTGGCCAAAGCCCGCTGCTCTGGACCTTAAGCTGGTTGCTCGGCCAGCTGGCGCTGGTGCTCTACTGGCGGCTCGGCCTGTTCGCACTCTTCTTTACCTTCGATGAAGAGGGTCTGGGCTGGTGCCTTACCCTGCTCAACGCCGCCCTCTGGGGTCTGCTTCTGCTGGCACCGGCCCGCTGGCGCCTGATGCCAAGCTGGCTGGCGGGTCTGGCTGCTGGTCTGGGGGCCACCCTGCTCACCCTGCTGGCGCTGTTTGATGCCGCCTCACCGCTGGTGTGGCCGCTCTGGTTTGGCTGGCTCGCCGCGGCCTATGCCCTGTGGCACCACAGATTTATCGCCGGACTCGCCATGGGGTGCCTCAGTCTGATTGCCGTCATCCTCGCCACCCTTGGTAAATGGATGGAACCCGACATCAACGGCTTCTTGCTGCTGAGCCTGATCGCCATCGGTCTTTCTGTCACCGCCGCCCGCTGGCTGCAACAACAACGGAGGTCTCATGAGTGATCTGACCCTTTGGCAAGCGCTGCAACAGGCCAATCTGGTGGAAGGGGAGATGCCCCGTGACACCCAGCCCCACTGGTCGAGCCGTTTTATGCTGGGGCTGGTGGGCTGGATTGCCGCCCTGTTCCTGCTCTTTTTCCTGTTTCTCACCTTCGAGCAGCTGACCCGCGAGGCCAACAGCGCCCTGCTGCTGGGGGCCGTGCTGCTGGCGGGAGCCTACGCCCTCAATCGCAGCCAAAGCGGCGATCTCTGGGATCAGTTCGTGCTGGCACTCACCCTGGCGGCCGATGCCTGGCTGCTCTATGGCCTGCTCGATCAGCTGGATCTCCATCACGCCCTGCTCTGGTTCGGTCTGTGCCTGCTGTCGTTCGCCATCGCCGTGCTGTTCGATCACTGGCTGGTGCGGCTGTTTCACAGCGTGGCGGCAGCCCTGCTGCTCACCCTTGGTCTCGCCTGCCTCGGGCTGCAACTGCTGGCGCTGCCGCTGGTGATGGCGGCCATCACCTTCTGCTGGCTGCGGGCTGATAGTGATCCAGAGCGCCACCAGCTCTACCACTCCATCACCCTGGGGCTGGCCCTCTCGCTGCTGGTGCTGGGGCGTCTGCACCAGCCGCTGTGGGATAGCGGCAGCAGCATGCTGGACGAGCTGGGGCTGTCGCGCCTGCCGCTCTGGCTCAATCCATTGCTCTGCGCCGCCCTGTTGCTGGCGGTGATGGTGAAACTGAGGCTCCCCCTGCTGTTTGGCCTGCCACTGGTGCTGATCAGCGCCATCATCCCCGGCATGGGGGCGGGCGCACTGGTACTGACCCTCGGGTTTTATGCCGGTAGTCTGGGGCTGATGACCCTTTCAGCCCTGCTGCTGCTCGGTTATGGCTCCCTCTACTACTACGATCTGGGGCTCACCCTGATGACCAAATCCTGGCTGCTGCTGGGCTCCGGCATCCTGCTGCTGGGTGCCCGCCAGCTGCTCACCACCTTCGCGGCAAGGAGCGATTCATGAAACCCGTCACCCGACAGCTCGCCCTGTTGCTGAGCGGCCTGGCCATCGTGGCGGGCATCAATGCCACCGTCTGGCGCTATGAGCGCGCCATGAGCAGCGGCGAAGTGGTGCTGCTGCGACTCGCCCCGGTCGATCCCCGCTCCCTGATGCAGGGGGATTACATGCGGCTGAACTATGAGATTGCCCGCGAGCTGGCCAGCAGCGATGCCCGTGAAAAGGGCCGCGATACCCTGGTGATCCGCCTCGATGCCCATCAGGTGGCAACTCTGGTGGCCGCTGGCAAGCCGGAGCGGCTCGCCAGCGATGAGCGGCTATTGCAGGTGCATCAGAGCGAGCGGCAGTGGCAGATTGGCCCCGATGCCTACTTCTTTGAAGAGGGTACGGGGGATCAGTATCAAGCAGCCCGCTACGGCGAATTCCGGCTGCAAGCCGATGGCAAGACCCTGCTGGTGGGGCTGCGGGACGAGGCTTACCAGCCCATCGGGCAGACCCGCGCCCGCTGGTAATGGCAGTGAGTGGCTATTTACGCTGTTCATGGTCACACTCAATACAAGGTTGATCGCTAAGGATGTTCCCAATGAGGATATGGCTGATCTGTCATCTGTTGCTGCTCTGCTGGGCCTCGGCGGCCCGGGCTGATCTGGGCAAGCTCGAGTACCTCACCGAAGAGTACCCCCCCTACAACTTCAGCGATCCGCAGGGCCAGCCCACCGGCCTTGCGGTCGATCTGCTGCAGATGATCTGGCAACACAGCGGCGTGGCGCCCCAGCCGGTACGCATCCTGCCCTGGGCGCGCGGTTATTACTTGCTAACCCAGAAGCCCAACGTGGTGCTCTTCTCCACCGCCCGCACCCTGGCGCGGGAAGATCTCTTCAAGTGGGTGTGCCCCATCGGCTACTCGGAGTACATCCTGCTGGGCCGCAAGGCGCAAAACATCACTCTCGACTCGGTGGACCAGATGAGTCAGTACAAGATCAGCGCGGTGCGCTCGGACGCCGCCGAGCAACTACTGCTCAACAACGGCATGGATGACAACAACATCATCTCGGCCAACCGCCTGTCGCAGGGGTTGAAGATGCTGCTCTCCGGTCGCGCCGACCTGCTCGCCACCAGCAAGCTGGCGGGATATGACGCCATCCGCGAACTGAAGCTGAGCAGCGACGACTTCAACGTAGCCATGGTGCTGAGCGCCGAGCAGCTCTGCTACGCCTTCAGCCGTCAGGTACCCGACAGCGAGATCACCCTCTTTCAGCAGGCCTTGACCCGCGCTCTCGCCTCGGAAGAGTTTCGCAAATTGCAGGCCAAATACCTGCCGGTGCGCTGAGCACTCACTCACCCGATGGGCAGCAAGGCGCTGCCCATTTTATGAATGAAAGATGCAATAGAGGTGGCTAGCTATTCCCGCCGCGAGCAGTCAAACTGACCAACATCTTTGATTGGCAAGGATTTTCCCGTGCGAACATGGCACTTCTTTCACCTGCTGCTCCTGTGGACGACCTTCGCTCAGGCGGATCCGGGCAAGCTCGAATACCTCAGCGAAATCTCCCCCCCTTATAACTTCAGTGACGAACGGGGCCAGCCCACCGGTCTGTCGGTCGAGCTGCTGCAACTGATCTGGCAGGCGCGCGGCATGGCGCCCCAGCCAATCCGCATTCTGCCCTGGGCCCGTGGCTACAACCTGCTGCAACAAAAACCCAATGTGGTGCTGTTTGCCACCGCCCGCACCCCGCAGCGGGAGCCGCTCTTCAAGTGGGCCTGCCCCATCGATCACTCGGAGTTTGTGCTGCTGGAGCGCAAGGGTGACAACATCACCCTCGACTCGGCAGCGCAGCTTGGCCACTACAAGATCGGGGTGGTGCGCGCCACCGTCTCCAAGCAACTGCTGCTCGATCGCGATATCGATGAGCACCAACTGATGCAAGCCAACCGGCTCACCCAGGCGGCCAAAATGCTCATCTCCGGTCGCGCCGATCTGTTTGCAACCAACAAACTGGTGGGCTACCAGACCCTGCAGCAGCTCGGCTTCAAGCCGGATGACGTTCATATTGCCTTCGTGCTGGATGCCACACCGCTCTGCTACGCCTTCAGCCGTCAGGTGCCCGACAGCGAGGTCGCCCTCTTCCAGCAGGCGCTGACCCGGGTCGTCGCGTCAGCGGATTTCTCGGCCTTGCAAACCAAATACCTGTCGCTGCGCTAACGCCCTGATCGCCGCCGACAGATGGCGCGGGATGACAGCGAGCTCCTGCACTTTTATTACCAAACATGTCCTGTCGCCTTGGCGAAATCGGTCAGCTTGGTCACACTTGAGCATGATATTCCCTTGATCAGGATGGCAAAAATGAAAGCATGGATTGGATTGGCCGGGGCGCTGCTGGCCACCCTCGCACAGGCGAGTCCTGAGCTCGGCAAACTGCACTACCTCACCGAAGAGTACAAACCCTACAACTACGCCGATGCCAGCGGCACCCCTGCCGGCCTCGCGGTCGAGCTGCTGCAACTGGTGTGGCAGAAGACCAACACCCCGCCGCAGCCCATCACCATCATGCCCTGGGCGCGCGGTTACTACCTGCTGACCCAAAAGCCCAATGCGGTACTCTTCTCCACCGCTCGCACCCAGGCGCGGGATCCCCTGTTCAAGTGGGCCTGCCCCATCGGGTATGCCGAGATCGTGCTGGTGGGGCTGGCCGAGCGCAATATCACCATCACCAAGCTCGACGATGCCAAGGCGTTCAATATCGGGGCGGTGCGGGCCGATGTGGGGGAGCAACTGCTGCTCAACAACGGCTTTGACGAGACCAAACTGATGGCCGCCAACCGGCTGGCACAGGCGCTGAAGATGCTCACCTCCGGCCGGGTCGATCTGGTCTCCACCAACAAGACCACCATGGAGCAGCTGATCGTCGAGCAAAAACTCGACCCCGCCCGCTTCAAGGAGCAGTGGGTACTGAGCTCCGAGCAGTTCTGCTTTGCCTTCAGCCACCCGGTGAGCGATGCGCTTGTCAGAGAGTTCCAGACCGGCTTGACCCAGGTGCTGGCGAGCAGTGAATACCCGCTGCTGCACAGCAAATATTTCCCGGCGCCTGCGCCAGCCAACACTGAACAGGCCAAAACCGGGACAACCAACTAGCTCGCACAGCGCCAATACAGAGGGGCCCGATATGGGCCCCTCCGGTTTTGTGGCTCGCCACACTCAATCGCGCACGGCCTGTGCGTTGTTGTCGAGCACTCTCCTTGGGCTATTCACCTTGGGTTGACCACTTCTGGTTACTTGCACAGCCCTTTACGTTCAACCACGCACCAGCGCCGCAGCGGCCAGCTTGTGACGGGCGATAAGCCGTTCGATATCCAGCCCCTCGATGGCGCCATCCACCACCCGCCACTTGCCGCCCACCATCACCCGATCGGCCCGCTCGGCGCCGCACAAGATCAGCGCCGCGATGGGGTCGTGACTGCCGCTAAAGCGCAGATCATCGAGCTTGAACAGCGCCAGATCCGCCTGCTTGCCGGGCAGCAGCTCGCCGAGATCGCCGCGCCCCAGTAACTTGGCTGAGCCACGGGTCGCCCACTCCAACACCTTGCGCGGGGTGATGCGCTCGGCGCCGTAGCGCAGCCGCTGCAGATAGAGCGCCTGACGGGCCTCCTGCATCAGGTTCGAGGCATCGTTGGAGGCCGAACCATCCACGCCCAATCCTACCGGTGCTCCGGCCGCTTCGAGATCCAGCGTCGGGCAGATACCGGAGGCGAGCCGCATATTGGAGACCGGACAGTGGCACACCCCGGTGCCCGCCGCCCCCAGTCGCGCAATCTCGTCCGGATTGAAGTGGATACCGTGGGCCAGCCAGGTGCGATCCCCCAGCCAGCCCACCTTCTCCAGATAATCGACGGTGCGCAGACCAAAACGTTCGAGGCAGAACGCCTCTTCATCCAGCGTCTCCGCCAGATGGGTATGCAGCCGCACATCGAGCTCGGCGGCGAGCTTCGCGCTCTCCACCATGATCTCCTCGGTTACCGAGAAGGGGGAACAAGGGGCCAAGGCAATCTGGATCTGCGCCCCGGCGCCGCGCTGGTGGTACTGGCGCACCAGCCGCAAACTGTCATCGAGGATCTGCTGCTGCCCCTGCACCGTGTGGCGCGGCGGCAAGCCCCCCTCATCTTCGCCCAGACTCATGGAGCCGCGGGTCAGCATGGCGCGCATCCCCAGCTCACGCACCGTCTCGACCTGAATATCGATGGACTCCTCCATCCCGCGCGGGAAGAGGTAGTGGTGATCCGCAGCCGTGGTGCAGCCCGAGAGCAACAGCTCCGCCATCGCCACCTTGCTCGCCAGCGCCAACGCGTCCGGTGTCAATCTGGCCCACACCGGATAGAGGGTCTTGAGCCAGGGGAAGAGCGGCTGATTGACCACCGGCCCCCAGGCGCGGGTCAGGGTCTGGTAGAAGTGGTGGTGGGTATTGATAAGGCCCGGCAGCACCACATGGTCGCGTGCATCGAACAGCTGATCGCACGGCCGGGCTGGCTGCTGGCCCGCCGCCAGCACCTCGCTGATGAGATTATTTTCAATCACCAGCCCGCCGCGACCATCGACGGCCTCGGGGGTAAAGGTGGCAAGGGGGTTTTTAATCCAGATACGGGTAGCGGACATGGCCGGCGCCTCCATCAATCATACATAGGGGTGAGCCAGCTCAGTTATACCCTGTCTGCTGATCCAGAGGCGGCGCAGCGCCGCAGTGGCCCCAGTCTACCCGGCGATGGCAAAAAATCTGTGAGCCTCGTTTTAAATCAAGGTGATAGCCCCTCCCCTCGCGGGTTACCCCACCGCCCTGCCAGTACCCAGCCACGACAGCCATTGATTGAACACCCAGTCTGAAAAGTGTGCGCCAGCGCAAAAAAGCCTCTGGTCTCTGATAGTTGCGTGATGGCCGCCATAGTTAAGCGCTCAATGAATCCGTAAGATATCCAGCGGCGCCTGTTGGCCCCCTCTCGTGATCAATGGTCAACGGCGCAATCTGGTAGCGACAGTCAGGGGCGGTAGCAACTTTAGCGGAGACCAGCCGGTCTCCCGCCCCTGCGCCAGGGTGCGAGGGTTGCACCCTCGACGGCTTGCCCGTCAGCCACCGGGGCTATGCCCATGCCCCCATGCGCGGGGGACGCTTGGGGCAATGGGTAAGGTCGAATCGGGTCGAATTGGGTCGAGTATGGTCGATTAGCGAAGCGTAATCGTCCGCGGTAACCGTCCCCTCTCCCCCTGCGGGAGAGGGCTAGGGTGAGGGGTCACTAGCCTGATGGGCATGGCTTCGCCAGTAGGGTCGGTAGGGACGATTAACGCAGCGTAATCGTCCGCGATAACCGTCCCCTCTCCCCTTGCGGGAGAGGGCTAGGGTGAGGGGGACGGTAACGTCATTGCATAGCGGAATATCGCCCCCCTAATTGGCATGGCTTCGCCATGCAGGACACGAGGACTCCGTCCTCGACGGGGTTTCGCCGCCGCTGCGCGGCTTGGCGAGTGACTTTTCTTTGCGTGGCCAAAGAAAAGTCACCAATCGAGCGGCCACCCCCACTTGTTCGCCCTCCTGCGTCGGGTTCCCTCGGTTCACCCGTTTGTCCAACGGCACGCGCCGATGGGCCATCCCTGGCCCAGCGGCGCTCGCTCGGCGTCCTGCCTCGCGGCCTGGACAAACGGGCTCACCTCGGCGAACAACAGGGGGCAACCCCGAACCTTCAGCACCGAGGCAAGTTAAAAGTACCCTGTGATATTCGGGGCAACGATCTGGAGAGTTGTTATCTCTGATCCGGCCCCTCACCCACCCCATGGCGCGACCAGATTGCCGCACCAATGAAACAAGAATTATCAATGTAGTTTCATTGGTGAAAAAATCATTGTGAGCAGAGCAGCAAGCAGCAAGCAGCACATATCCATATCGGGAAACGGTTTTATATAGAAGGTCCGATAGTGAGTATTTCACCGTGTAATAAAGCCTTATTCTCGAACGTCCGATTACGCTTCGCTAATCGAACCTACGGCCCTTATATAAAATGTTTGAAGTGATATTCAATGGCAAAGTATAAATTCGCATTTAATTCAAAAAATGAAGTTGTCTCTGCAGATGATATTGCAAACAAACCTGTAGATGATGCTTACCATTGTCTTGGCTGTGGTAATGAATTGACAGCAAAAGTAAATGGCCAAGTAAAAAAACCTCACTTCGCACATAAAGTACAAATTGAATGCAGCGGGGAAAGCTATCTACATAATTTAGGTAAGCAAACTTTTTATCAAACCTATCTGCATTGTCTTGAAAGCAATGAACCATTCAATATAACGTTGACCTCTGCCAAAGTATGCCGAAAGTTTCGACCATTAATATTGACCGGCTGTGACTTGGGTGAGACAAAGAAAATCTTCGATCTCACAGACTACTTTCATAAAGTAGTGTTGGAGAAAAAAGATGGCAATTTCATTCCGGATTTAATGCTGGTTAGTATAAAAAATCCATCAGATAAGATTTATATAGAAATAGCAGTCACTCATTTCATGAGTGATGAAAAAGAGTTTTCAGGAAACAAAATCATTGAAATACCATTAGAATTTGAAGCTGATGTTTCTAAAATCTCAAAAGCACATTTAACCCCAGCAGATGCTATGTTTATTGGATTCAATCAATCAACAACAGCAATTGCGGAAAATGAATGTTCATGCTCAAATAAAAATTTCTATGGATTTTTTGTATTTTCATCAGGAAAATCTATTTTGCTATACAGAACATTATCAGCGCATTATTACTACATGAATCAGCACCATGACTCCTTAATTTATTCAAATATCATTTATGACCGTACTTTAAATATCAAGTCGCAACTTAGAACAACAAGTGACGAATTATTCAACTCTAGCGAAAACAGTGGCACACTATTTATTGAACAAGTTAGATTAGCTGCTAGCCGCGGGGTGAAAATAAGAAATTGCTTCCTGTGTAGCTATAAAGGTGAAAATTGGGATTACGATGGAAGCAATCCTATTTTTTGCAAAGGTAAAAAATTCAAATGCTCTTCAAGCCAAGCGGCTGAATGTGATTGGTACAAAGTGGATGCCAAATATAAAACAACTTTCTAGCTAAACCTTAACCACCTTTAATAAATCTCAATCGGATAAATAATCTCGAGGATACATAAATGTTTATTGAGTCAGTTAAAATTGAGAATTTCAAGGGGTTCCATGGTGACAATAATATTCTTCAACTAAAAATCCCTGATGGAGTTACAGAAGGAAGTGGGTTGAATATCTTTGTAGGTGAAAATAACTCTGGTAAGTCAACCGTCTTTGAGATTTTTGATTTTATAAAAGATGGTACAAAAAAAGACATAACTGACTTACTAAACAAATCTATACCTACTAATACAGCTTCAGTGCTATCCGTAGAAGTAACCTATACAGGGAATATCAGAAACGTTATCAATAATCATATTCAAGGCAATAAGGTAGGGACTTTTTTATCCAGTGTATATGATGAAAATGATCAAGAAAAGTTTAAAGTAAAACGAAGTGCAGATATTGATAATGAGGGAGATTTAAAAAAGATCTTATTTTGGAATGAGACTAATGGCACTCATAGCAACACAGCTGGAATAGATGCACCATTTAAGAAACTATATGATAACAACTTCATCTGGGCAGATACAAACCCGAGTGACGAATCTAAGTTTGGAGCATCTACAATTTGTGGTGCTTTATTGAAGGAAATAGCCTCTGGACATATATCCACAGCAGAGTACCAAGAGTTCACCGAAGTTTACAACAACATATTTAATAACCCAGCATCACAACTAAGAACACGATTGGCTCAAATTGAAAACAGTGTACAAGATGTTTTCTCTTCCCAATTTGGTCATGCAAACATCTCATTTACTTTTGATGAACCTCAGATCGATAGCTTTTTTAAAACCGCAGGGATACTTATTGATGATGGAGTATCTGTACCTATGGGAGAAAAAGGACATGGTATGCAACGGGCTGTCGCATTAGCTCTGCTCCAAGTCTATGCACATATAACCGCTACTGCATCTAACACTCCTATTTCAAAACCATTCTTTTTATTTATTGATGAGCCAGAGATCTGCTTACATCCATCAGGTCAAACAAAATTATTAGAAGCACTGATGGTGATATCTAAAGAGCGACAAGTTTTTATTACTACTCATTCTCCATTCATGCTCTCCTCACCAAAATTAAGAAATGCTGGGCTCTTTATTTTCAAAAAGACAAACAATATAAGTTCAGTCTCACGAGCAGACACATCTCCAATGTTTCCATGGAGCCCATCATGGGGAGAAATAAGCTATAGAGCATATAATCTACCAACTGTCGAACTGCATAATGAACTTTATGGCCATTTACAAGAGTTAAGCTCTTCAAATACAATTCGCTCATTTGAGCAATGGCTTTCCCAGAATGGCATCCAACGAAATAAACAATGGACTCAGGAACGACAAGGCGTTCCCCTCAGGGCGAGATCGTGAACATTTTGTTAAAAATTAAAAATAGTTTTTTGCCTACAAAACAAATACTTATAGGCCTGTG
>NZ_JAPCJA010000050.1:0-38637 GCF_027707745.1 Aeromonas sp. QDB23 | reverse complement strand
CTGATGGATCCAACCCCTCCGCTGCTATAGTGCAGTCGGCTTCTGACGTTCAGTGCAGCCGTCTTCTGAAAACGACACCACCACATGACGATCGAAACACAACCTTTCGATAGCCTTTTGATCTGACAGCACAAACTTTAAGTGTGATCCGTCATCACAAAGTCGCTTTTGAGTTGTATTTGAGTATTTAAGCGACGTTGCTCACTATTCCTGATCTGCTGAATGGGATGCCAAAGGAGGGAATCTACAGAAGCTGGGCTTTGAGGTGAGTCATCTTTTCGACTCGCCGAACAAGCCAGCAGCCAAGCGCAGCGCGGCAGGCTACTGGAAGTTACGTACAAAAGCCCAACCATGTGGCACCATACTAACCGGAACTCTGTCTCAAACGACCAAATGGCCGTACCAATATGAAACCCGACAGCGATGTTATTCACCAGTTGATTACCCTCGCCAACAGCAACCCCCAGGTGCAGGTGCTTTGGCTTTACGGCTCCCGTGCCAAGGGGACTGCTGGTCCTGCCAGCGACTGGGACCTGGCGGTGGCCTTTGATCCGATCAAACAGAACGGACCCTTGGGCACTGCACTGGAGAATCGGTTGCGGCCCGAATTGCTAGCGCTGGAGTGGCAACGAGCCCTGGGGTTGGCAGAGGGGAAACTTTCGGTCGTCGATATCAATCAGGCCCCGATCCCGCTGGCCTTTGCGGTAGTCGATGCCAATCGTCCTCTCTATAGCAGTGATGAGGGGCGACGCTTGCAGGAAGAAGCGCGGATAATGTCGCAGATGGAACTTGGTTATCCCCGTCGCCAGATAGATATCAGTAAGCATCATTCAGAGGAGTAGAGATGAGCGATAACGCCTATATCGGCGCTTTGCGCATCAGCCTGTCGCGCTATCAGGCCGAGCTGTCAGAGATCCGGGCTATTCTGGCGCTGCGTGCGCTTTCCAATCTGGAGTACCGCGCCGCCGAGCGAACCCTGCAAGTGTCTATCGAAGCGTGTATTGGCGTGGCAAAGCACTGGGCTAAAGCATTGGCAAGTCATACCCCACAGGATGCCTATCAGGCATTTGAAATCCTGGCCCAGCGTGGTGAGCTATCCCCCGACACCTTGATCGGCTGGCGCAAGATCATTGGCCTTCGCAATGCGCTGGTGCACGACTATCTGAATATTGACCCCGAGATCATCCGTAGCGTCATTGCTCAAGGCTATAGCGACCAGCTATTCACGTTTGCAGAGCAAGGTCTCGACTGGTTGGCTGCCCATATTGATTGAAACTTCGACGTCATCTCTCCGTTTGCCGTTCTCTTACCCGCTATAAGGGATAAATGTTAAATACCGTCTATGGCGTGTAAATGATACTTACCCTCTACAACAGGTAAATATTGATATACCTGCCATAGCGTGTAAATTGGAAGAAGGCACGCTACCAGGTTGTCGAATCATGAAAGTAACCAGCGCCAAGCAGCTGAGCGCCTGTATCAAGGATGCCAGGCTTTCTCAAAAGCTCTCTCAAGGCAAAGTGGCCGAGAAAGTGGGGATTAGGCAAGACACAGTCTCCAGCTTCGAGCTCAACCCTGAGTCCACCAAGCTGGAGACCCTGTTCAAGATCCTCGCGGCACTCGAATTGTCACTGGACATCAAACCCCGCAATGAGTCATCCGATAGTCCGGCATCGGGCTGGAAGGAGGAGTGGTAATGGCCAATCTGGCTGTCTACATGAACGGCTATCGGGTAGGCACATTCACCAAAACTACCAGCGGCGCCCATCAGTTTCAGTACCATGAGTCATGGCTAGCACAACCGGGCAGCCGTCCGATCTCACTCTCCATGCCATTGCGCCATCAGGCCTACCGGGGCGATGAAACCTATAACTTCTTCGACAACCTGCTGCCAGATAATACGGAGGTGAGAAACAGGGTTGTAGCACGCTATCAAGCGGCATCAACCCAGCCCTTCGATCTGCTCAGTTGCATTGGCCAGGATAGCGTAGGGGCATTACAGCTGGTTACCGAAGGGCACGACGTTCCAGATGTCAGGCGAATCGACTACAAAGCACTTTCCGATGACGAGCTCGAGCAGATCCTGACCAGCTACAAATCAGGAATCCCTTTGGGGATGGTCAGAGAACAAGAGGAGTTCCGGATCTCTATCGCCGGGGCGCAAGAAAAGACTGCGCTGCTCTATCTCGATGACCGTTGGTACTTGCCACTCAACGCAACGCCGACAACCCACATTATCAAACTCCCTATCGGCAAGATTGAAAGCCACTCCTACTCGATAGACCTCTCCCAGAGCGTAGAAAACGAATATCTCTGCACTCTGATTACCAAGGAGTTTGGTCTACCCGTACCTCACTGCTTCATGATGCAGGTTGGCCAGGTCAAAGCACTGGCTGTGGAACGCTTCGACAGACGTTACGCTGCCGATCGCAGTTGGATCATGCGCCTTCCCCAAGAAGATTTCTGTCAGGTATTGAATGTTCCGTCAGCACGGAAATACGAGAACCATGGAGGACCGGGGATCACTGACATCATGAAAACCTTGCTGGGCTCTGCGACACCAGAACAGGATCGCTACCTATTCATGAAATCTCAGGTCCTGTTCTGGCTGCTGGCGGCCACCGATGGCCATGCAAAAAACTTCTCGGTCTTTATTGAGCCGGAAGGGCGTTTTCGCCTGACCCCTTTTTACGACATCCTATCTGTCTATCCAGTATTTGGCGGCCGAGGCCTCAACCGAAGGGACGCCAAGCTCGCTATGGGCCTAGCAAGCAGCAAGGGAAAGAAGTACGCCATTGAGCAGATATTCCCGCGTCATTTCTTCCAAACGGCGAAAGCTGTGGGATTTGAGCGTTCTGCTATGGAAGAGATCCTGACAGAACTGGCCAACTCCGTTGATGATGTTATTGAGAGCGTTACACAGCAATTGCCAGCAGGCTTCCCCGATACCATCAGCAGCACCATTCTAGAGGGCCTAAAAGCCCGCTCAGCCAGGCTGATAAAGGGCTGGGATTAAAATGGCGGTATGTGGGATGACTGCACGGTTAGCCAAACTACCTATGGGAAACTTGCACGGTTCGAAGAGTAAAGCGGCTTTCCAGGTTCCGGACGGTGCTACAGTCGGTTCAAAATATGTTCAAAACTCACCTAAAAAACGGTTTTAAGTGCGTGTGGTGGCATCACGTTGATTCATATGGGAAGGCTGCACGATCGAGAATGGACTATGTGGGAACGCTGCACGATAGCAGAAACCCGTGAGCGGCCTCTCAATATGCTGTTTTAGTTACTTTTACCCCAAGCGGCCCCCGAAAAGTCACTAACATATTGAAGATAATAGATTATTTACATTCTGCATCGGCAAGTAACGCCGCACGACAGACAATAAAAAGCCCGGGTTCATTCCGGGCTTTTTTGTGCGTTTTTTATCCGAAAACCTAGAGGCGGCGCAGACACCACATGAAGTAAGCGCCCCCTAACAGGGTGGAGACCAGCCCGACCGGCACCTCCTGCGGGAAGAGGATCTGCTGGCCGACCCAGTCAGCCGATACCATCAACAAGGCGCCGGAAGCGGCGGCTCCGAGCAAGTGCCAGCGGGCCCGCACCAGCCCCATCAGCTTGGCCATATGTGGCGCCAACAGACCGACGAAGGAGAGCGGCCCCACCACCAGGGTGGCGCTGGCGGTGAGCACGGCCACCAGCAGCAGGATAGCGAGCTGGGCGCGGTTGAGGCGAATGCCCAGCGCGGTCGCCACCGCACTCCCCATCGGCAGCAAATCGAGCCAACGGCTGACAAGCAGGCAGGCGGCCAGCATCAACAGCGCCAGCCCCACCAACCCATAGGCTACCGGCAGGGTGACGTAATAGGTGGAACCAGACATCCAGGAGAGCAGTTGCTGAACCCGCATGTCGCCGTTGGCCAGCGCGATAGCCTGCAGCGGCTCAAACAGTGCCGTGATGGCAATACCGGAGAGCAGGATCCGCTCCGGCTGGAAGCCGTGCTTGCGATTGACCAGCACCAGCAGCAACAGGCAGCCGAAGGCACCGAGCAGGCCACCGGCCAGCATCAGCGGCAAGGGCAATGCAGGCAGCAACAGCGCCGTGGCTATCACCCCCATAAAGGTGCCGCCGCTCACCCCCAGCAACTCCGGGCTCGCCATCGGGTTGTTGCTGACCCGCTGCAACAGGGTGCCCGCTAGCGCCAGCAGCACACCGGCCGCCCCCGCCGCCAGAGTGCGCGGCAACCGCCACTCTAGTTGGGCCTGCCAGCGCAACCAGCTTGGCCAACTCCAGCCCGTCATTCCCTGACCAAACAGCAGGGAGGCGACCATGGCCAGCAGCAGCCCGGCCAGCAACAAGCCGATAAGGCGAGCCGGTGCCGGATGGCGGGCCACCAGCAGAGCGGCGTTTGCCTTAGGCGTACCCGACTTGATGCCAAGGCGCGGGATCAGCCAGAGCAGCAGTGGTGCCCCCAGCATGGCGGTCATGGCGCCGGTGGGGATCAATACCGGCCAGAAGCGGCTCAAACTTTGCAGCAGCAGATCGGTCGCCGCCAGCAACAGGGCACCGAGGATCGGTGCCCACAGCAGCCGCTGGCCGAGCTGGCGGATCCCGAGCAGCCGTACCATGGCGGGCGCCGCCAGCCCGATAAAGCCGATCAGCCCCACCACGCTCACCACGCAAGCGGTGACAAACACTGCCAGCCCCAGTCCGGCAAAACGCAGATGCTGCAGGGAGACCCCCAGACTGCGGGCGCTGGCATCATCCAGCTCCAGCACCGCCAGCGGGCGTACCAGCACCGCGGCCAACGCAGCGGCTGCCAGCAGGCGGGGTAATAGGTAACTCACCCCGCTCCAGCTGTTCTGCACTAGCGAGCCACTGCCCCACACCAGCAAGCCTTTCAGCTCCTCCTGAAAGAACAGCAAGAACCCCATGCTGATGGCCGCCAGATAGAGGTTGATCACCAGCCCGGCAAAGACGATGACCACCGGATTGAGCTGGCGACGCCAGGCCAGGGCAAACACCAGCGCCATCGCAAGGCTGCCGCCAGCCATGGCGATCCACTCCCGCCCCAGCAGCAGCCAGGAGGGGGCAAACAGGGTCACCATCATCAACGCCAGTTGGGCGCCGGAGGCCACCCCCAAGGTGGTCGGTGACGCGAGCGGGTTGCGCAGCACCTGCTGCATCAGGGTGCCCGCCAGCCCGAGCGCCCCACCGGCCAACAGGGTGACAAGCAAGCGGGGCAGCCAGCTGAAATGCACCACTGCTTGGCTGACGTCATTCAGATTGGGGGCGAAGAGGCTCTGCCACCAGAGCGCACCGGGCAGCTGGCGAGCCAGCTCCCAATACGCGAGCGAGAGGGTCAACCCCAGCAGGATCGAGACCGGCCGCAGCAGCGGCGATGTGAGCAGTCGCTTCATCGGCTCGCCTCCATACGCTCGGCATCTTGCAGCAATGCATCGCTGAGCAGACCGGCGAAACGGCGGGCGGCAAGTACGCCGCCAAAACTCCAGACCGCAGGCAGATGCAACACGGGCGCCTGCCGTACCAGCGGCAGATGCTGCCACAGCCCAGGCTCCTGCAGCCGTTCGCTCACCCCTACCGGGATGGGATCGACCACCACCAGCCGCGCGGTTGGCAAGGTCATAAACTGCTCGATGCTGACCACCGAGAAACCCCAGTCATTGGTCTGCTCCTGCCAGCCATTACGCAGCCCAAGCCGCGTCATCACCGCATCGAACAGGCTGTGGCGACCAAACACCCGCACATGGCGCTCATCGATAAACTGCACCACCAGCAGGGGCGGCAGATCCGCAGGCAATCCGGCCTTAATACTGGCTAGTTCCTGGTCCAGCCCGGCCAGCAGCCGTTCGCCCTCGGCGGTTTTGCCCACCATACGGGCGAGAGTCAGGGTCACCTCGTGCAGCCGCTGCCATAGATCGGTTTGCCCATCATAAAGGGCAATGGTGCTCACCGGTGCAATGCGGGAAAGAGTTGGCGCCAGCGGGGCCGCCAGCGGCGAGATGAGGATGCGATCGGGTTTGAGCTCCGCCAGCAGCTCACGGTTGGGCTGGGTGCGCAGGCCGATATCTACCACCCCGGCGGGTAACCGTGGCTCACCGACCCATGCCTGATAGGGGCCTGCATCCCCAACGGCCAGCGGCGTCACCCCGAGTGCCAGCAGGATCTCGGCGATGGTCCAGTCGACGGTGGCGATACGGGGTAGCGCGCTGGTTGCCTCGTTTGTTGCGGATGATTGTACAGCCTGCAACGGGAGCGCCAGCAGCAGGCTGACGAGACAAGGGGCCATCTTCAATAAAAGGTTCAAGGATGCCCCCGGTCAGACGATGGCGATGGGATGAGCATGAGCCGGGTGGCGAATCACCTCCATCGGAATGCCATAGATGGCGTGCAGGGTCTCGCTGGTCATGAGCCCCTCAGGTTCGCCGTGGGTAAGCAGGCGGCCGGAATGGAGCGCCACCAGCCGATCGCAGAAACGGGAGGCCATATTGATGTCGTGAATGACGATGATGACCCCGAGGTTGAGCTGGCGACTGAGCTGTCTGACCAGGGTCAGCACCTCCACCTGATGGGCCACATCCAGCGCGGCCAGCGGCTCGTCCAGCAGGATGAAGCGGCTCTCCTGGGCCAGCAGCATCGCCAGCCAGACCCGCCCCCGCTCACCGCCGGAGAGGGTATCCACCAGCCGATCGGCAAAGCGTTCGGTATGGGTAAGGGCGATGGCACGCTCGACCTGACGGTGATCCTCCGCCCCCATCCGGCCCAGCAGGCCACGCCAGGGGTAGCGGCCCATCTCCACCAGCTCCCGCCCAAGCAGGTTCTCGGCGCTCGGCAAATGCTGGGGCAGATAGGCCACCTGACGGGCAAACTCCCGATTGCCCCAGTCGGGCAGCGGCTTGCCATCGAACAGGATCTCGCCGTCGCTGAGGGGTTGCTGGCGTGCCAGCAGCTTGAGCAGGGTCGATTTGCCCGACCCATTGTGGCCGATGAGGCCATAGACCTGCCCCTGCTCGAAACGCAGGTCGGTGGGGTGCAGCAACGTGCGGTCATTGACCGTGAAGCTGGCTGATTTCATCTCGAACATAAGCAATTCCTGTGCTGGCTTGCCGCCAGTCTCATCGGTGCCGGCATCAAGCTGGCACCTCGCAATCCAGATGGGCGATCGCATCACGGCTCACTGCGGCGCGGCGCGCCCCGGTCAGTTCGGTGAGCTGACCCTGACGCATCTCCAGCAGGCGATCGGCCAGCGGGAAGTAGTGATCATCGTGACTGATGGCAATCACCGTCTTGCCCATCTCCTTGAGGCGCGGCAGCAGCACCTGATAGAAGATGCGGCGGAACTGGGGATCCTGATCCGCAGCCCACTCGTCAAACAGCATCACCTCGCGCTGCTCGGCCAGCGCCAGCAGCAGGGCGACCCGCTTGCGCTGCCCTTGGGAGAGATCGATATCGGCGATAAAGCCATCCTCAATGGTGAGCTTGCTGCCCATCTGCAACCGCTCCAGCCACTCGGCCACCAGCTCATCCTTGGGTTCCGGCCCCAGCAGGTGCTGGAACAGGTGATAGTCGGTAAAGATGGCGGAGAAGAGCGCCAGATAGCCGTTGCGATCGGTGATCGGCTCACCATCCAGCAGGATCCGGCCCGATACCGGCTGGTAAAGGCCGGTCAGCAGCATGGCAAGCGTCGACTTGCCGGAGCCATTGCCGCCAATGATGAAGATCTGCTCCCCCTTTTCGATGACCAGATCGATGGGGCCAACGGCAAAACCGCCCTCCCCCTGATAGTGAAAGCTCACCTGCTCCAACTCGATACGCTGCCAGGGGCGGATGGCGGGCGGCAGCGGGAAATCCGCATCCGGCTCGGCCAGATTGAGGGCGGCGATCTTGTCGAACGCCACCTGAGCGGCAAGCAGGGTCGGCAGGGCGCCAATCCCCTGCAACAGCGGGGTGCGCAGGAACAGCAGGGTCAGCGCGAAGGTGGCGGCCACATTGGTGTTGGCCCAGCCAAGGCCGTTGGCCAGAAAGAAGACCAGACCGATCGCCCCCAGCATCATGATATTCGACCAGTTCACCGCGCTCAGGTGATAGGTGTCGGCGCGAATGATCTGCTGGCGATAGTCACGGGCATTTTGTTCATAGAGCTGGTGGTAAACGAAGTGAGCCCGCTCGCGGTTGAGCGCCAGCTCCTTGCTGCCAGCGATGATGGCCTGATAGTTCTGATAGAGCCGATCTTCGGCCTGACGCATTTGGGAGAGATGGCGATAAACACGGTTCACCAGCAACCAGCCCACCACCATGGTGACGGTGACCCAGAGCGCGGTCACCCCGAGCAGGGCCGGAGAGAGCCAGCCGAGGTAAAAGGCAGAGCCCAGCGTGAGCACCAGCCCCTGCACCAGCTCCGGCAGGCGCACGAAGGCGATGGTAATCTGGCCGATATCGCTGGAGAGGGAGGCCAGCAGTGGCCCCTGACCAATCTGGCGGATGCGGGCGACATCGGTATCCAGCAGTTGCTTGAGCAGACGGCCGCGCAACCGGTAGACAAAATGGTGACCGAGAGTGGTCAGGGCCAGCTGAGATCCGAGTGTGATCACCAGCAGCAACACAATCAGGCCGACCAGCTGACCGAGGATCGGCAGCGGATCACCTATAGATTCGATAAGAGACTGATTGATAAAGGCAATGACGCCAATCCCGCTGACTGCACTGAGCAGACTGAGCAGGGTAATGGCGATGAAGGGCCAACGATATTGGCGATAAACCAGAGACAAGAGTTCCATAACGGACCGGTATTCCAGAGAGATCAGAACAACTGCGGGTGAAAAGAAGGGCGGGAACCCAGTTCCCACCCGACTTCGATTACCAGCGGTAGTTGATGCTGCCCACTACGCTGCGCGGCTCGCCGTAGTAGCAGTAGTAGTCACAACTGGCCACGTAGGTTTCACCCAGCAGGTTGTTGACGTTGAGCTGGGCGCGCCAGTTCTTGGCAAAGTCATACCCGATCATCGCATCCCAGACGGTATGGGCCGGCACCTCGGCAGAGCCGTAGATGGGGGTGTAGTCCGCATTCACGGCGCCAATACCCACGCTGGAACCGATATAACGCACACCGGTACCCAGCTCCAGACCTGAAGCCACCCCTTGCTGCACCTTGTAGTTACCCCAGAAGGAGGCCTGGTGGCGCGGGATCAGGCTGGCACGGCGATCGCCACTGCCTGTGTCGTTGGTTTTGGCATCGGTGTAGGTATAAGCAGCGGTCAGACGCAGCGCATCGGTCACCTGCACGCTCCCTTCCAGCTCAACCCCCTGAGAGGTCACTTCACCCGCCTGGGTCTGCTGGCCGGAACCGGTAGAGACCAGCGAGTTGGTCTGGGCCAGATCGAACAGCGCCAGATTGATGTAACCGTCGAGGAAGGCAGGCGCATACTTCACGCCGGTCTCGTAGAGCTTGCCCTTGAGCGGCTTGTAGGAACTCTTGGTGTTGGGATCGATCCCCGGCAGCACCTCGAACGACTCGGCATAGGCAAAGTAGGGAGAGAGGCCGTTGTCAGCCAGATACATCAGGCTGCCCGAGAGGGAGAGCTCGTGATCGTACTGGCGCTCGTCCTTGCTGGTATTGGTGTTGTGGGTCTCCACATAGTCAAAACGACCACCGGCAGTCAGCAACCAGCGATCGTCCCAGCGGATCTGGTGCTGGGCATAGAGGCCGCTCTGGCCCTTGCTGCTCTTCTGGTGGGTAGCCGTGGACTCGTCAAAACCGGGGAAGCCGCTGTAATCCGGGTTCATGGTATTGATGGAACCCATGGCGTAGTTGTCGGCCTCGACCCCTTCATTGACATGGCGCTGCAGATCCACCCCCAACAACAGGGTCTGCTCGGTGCTGTCGGTGTTCCAGTAGCCCACCATCTGGTTATCCATGGTGGCACTCTTGGTATTGCCATCCCGGTAGACCAGACCGCGGTAGGCGGTCGTGCCTTCATAGGTCGGGAAGATATAAGTCTGGCGCAGCAGCAGATCGTTGTAGTTGAAGCGGACGTTCTGCTTGAACTCCCAGCTCTGGTTGAGCTGGTGGGCCAGCTCGTAACCGGTGGAGATCTGGGTATTGCGATTGCGATCGTAATCCGGCTGGCTCAGGTTGGTGGAGGGATCAATCTGGCCGCCCGAAGTGTTCAGGGTGCCATAGACCGGGAAGAAGCCGTTGGTCGGGACCCCTTCGTCGTGCAGGAAACTGGCCAGCAGAGTCAGACTGGTACGATCCGAAAGATCGAAGGTGACGCTGGGCGCCAGATAAACCCGATCGTTGTAAGTACCGGTAAGCACCCCATCACGCTCTTTATAAAGAGCCACCATCCGGTAACGGCTGTTGTCGGAGAGCGCGTCAGAGACATCCACCCCGACCTGACGATGATCCCGGCTGCCAAGCTGCAGATCCACCTGCCCTTGCGGCGTGGCGGTCGGCCGCTTGCTGATGGCATTGATCACCCCGCCCGGAGGCGCCTCACCGTAAAGGATCGAGGCTGGCCCCTTCAGCACTTCCACACTCTCCAGACCGAACGGTTCCGGCGTCCAGACGTAGTAGCCGGTGCCAAATAACCGGTTGCCATCCAGATAAGAGGCGGCATCGAAGCCACGCACCTTGAACCAGTCGGTGTTGTTGTCGGAACCATAGAGGCCGGTCAATACGCCGGAACGGTAGCGAATCGCTTCATCCAGCTGCAACACAGCGTGCTGATCCAGCTCCTCGCGATTAACTACGGAAACGGCGCGAGGCGTCTCGGCCATCGGCACTTCCACCTTCATGGCCGTACCGGTCACCACCATGGTTTCGCTGGCTTTGGGCAGCTCAGCGGTGGTTTGTTCTGCCATCAGCGGCAGGGAGACGAGCAAACCGGAGAGCGAAAGCACGCCGAAGGCGCCCTTCTTGCCGGGTCCTGTAGTGTATTTTTGCGCAATCATATTAAAGTCTCGTTTATCAATGAGTTATGTTGCTTTAATTGTTATTTGTGGTCGTTTGTCACGACATCACCCTGTTCCATGGGCGAATAAAGCAGCGCAATCCTACTACAGGAGCCGTGATCGAATCGATTCAATAATTGCTAATCATTTGCATCTACATTGTTATCTAGCTGCATCGTTGGCAAGATTTCGCGGGAGATGGGAGCCATCAGGAGAGCCATGGGTGGAGAAAAAAATGAAGAGGAATATAAAGAAGCAGAAAAAAGATCGGTAGGATGGATCCAGTGGCATTATCTGACTGGATCCATTATCCCCAAGCTTTATCCATATTTATCCACACCCTTTGGCGGTAGAATCCGGCTTTGCGTTTCTTTGTCTGAAATCAGGATCCATTCCATGGCCAAACTCAATATCGTCGTCGGCTCCATGCTGGGCGCCGCCGAATATGTCGCAGACCACGTTGCCAACCTGCTGGAACAGGCTGGCCACCAGACCCGGATCCACAACCCGGCCAAGCTGGCAGAGGTGCTGGATGATGCGGGATCCATCCTGCTGGTGGTCACCTCGACCCACGGTGCCGGTGATGTGCCCGATAACCTGCAACCCTTCGCCAAGGATCTTGCCGAGCAGCATCCGGATCTTAATTCATTGAAATATGGCGTGATCGCCCTTGGCGACAGCAGTTATGACACCTTTTGCCAGGGCGGCAAGACGCTGGATCGACTGTTGGCCGAGTGCGGTGCCAGCCGGATCGGCGAACGACTCGACATCGATGTGACCCAACACGAGATCCCCGAAGATGCCGCCGAAGTGTGGATCCGCGACTGGATGACGATGATCGCCTGATCAGCATGCGGGAGATCCTGAGAAAAAGCTTGATCTCCCCACTTATCCCCAGATCGACTATCCACCATGTTATTAACAGATTGATCCGGGGGAATTGTTCTACAAGGTTACCCACAACGCCCAGGGGTAATGTGCATAACTACGGTGTAAAGCTCTGCAAAACCTATAGTTATCCATGTATTAGATCCAGACTGACAGACCTCTGTGTATAAAAGCCCTGGTTATCCCCTCGTTCACCGGGCCAGGATCCAAGCTTTTCCACAAGCTAGGATCGTCCTTAAATTAATGATCTTTATGATCAAAAAGTGCTTATCAACAGAAAGGGCGGATCCTAATAAGAGATCCAGTAAAAGATCGATCTAAAGATCCTTAAGATCTAATTAGTGGATCCTCCCTTCATACTGAACGTTAAGTAGACGTTCCCCTCAGGACGCGAAACAGATAGAATGTTCCGCCCTTTAGCCCAGGCAAATAAAGATCTTCAGGCGTGCAGATCAAGGTGATCCCAATGCAATACCATGAACAATTTGATGTGATCGTCGTCGGTGGCGGTCATGCCGGAACCGAAGCAGCAACAGCGGCAGCCCGCATGGGCATGAACACCCTGTTGCTGACCCACAATATCGATACGCTGGGACACATGTCCTGTAATCCGGCGATCGGCGGGATCGGCAAGGGACACCTGGTCAGGGAAGTTGACGCACTCGGCGGGATCATGGCGCGTGCCATCGATCTTGGCGGGATCCAGTTCCGCACCCTCAACTCCTCAAAGGGCCCGGCAGTGCGAGCCACTCGTGCCCAGGCGGATCGCCTGCTCTACAAGGCCGTCGTTCGCCAGATGTTGGAGAACTACCCTAACCTGAAGATCTTCCAGCAGGCTTGTGACGATCTGATCATGGACGGGGATCGTGTTGCCGGTGTGGTCACCCAGAGCGGGATCCGCATCAGCGGCAAGACGGTGGTGCTGACGGTCGGTACCTTCCTGAACGGGTTGATCCACATCGGGATGGAAAACTACAAAGGCGGCCGCGCCGGGGATCCTCCCTCGATCGCCCTGGCCCAACGCCTGCGTGAACTGCCGCTGCGCATCGATCGTCTCAAGACCGGTACGCCGCCGCGCATCGATGCCCGCAGCGTCGATTTCTCTGTGATGCAGGCCCAGCACGGCGATGATCCGCGTCCGGTCTTCTCGTTTATCGGCGATGCCAGCCAGCATCCCCGTCAGGTGCCCTGCTACGTCACTCACACCAACGAGCGTACCCACGAGGTGATCCGCAATAACCTGGATCGCAGCCCCATGTACGCCGGGGTGATCGAGGGGATCGGCCCGCGCTATTGCCCGTCGATCGAAGACAAGATCACCCGTTTCGCCGACAAGACCGCGCACCAGATCTTCGTCGAGCCGGAAGGACTGACTACTCACGAACTCTATCCGAACGGGATCTCCACCAGCCTGCCGTTTGACGTGCAGGTGCAGATCGTCCGTTCCGTGCGTGGCTTCGAGAACGCCCACATCACCCGCCCCGGCTATGCCATCGAATATGATTTCTTCGATCCGAGGGATCTCAAGGCCAACATGGAGAGCAAGTGCATTCCAAACCTGTTCTTCGCTGGCCAGATCAACGGCACGACCGGTTACGAAGAGGCTGCGGCACAAGGCCTGATGGCCGGTCTGAACGCCGCGCTGCGTGCTCAGGACAAGGATCCCTGGAACCCGCGTCGGGATCAGGCCTACATGGGCGTGATGATGGACGATCTCTCCACCCTGGGGACTCGCGAGCCTTACCGCATGTTCACCAGCCGCGCCGAATACCGCCTGCTGCTGCGGGAAGACAATGCCGATATCCGTCTGACCGCCATCGGTCGCGAGCTGGGTCTGGTGGATGACGAGCGCTGGGGCAAATTCAACGCCAAGATGGAACAGGTCGAGCTGGAGCGTCAGCGCATGCGTTCAACCTGGATCCACCCGCAACACCCGTCACTGGAGGCTGTCAACGCCCTGGTCAACACCCCGCTGACCCGCGAGCAGAGTCTGGAAGAGCTGCTGCGTCGCCCCGAGGTGACCTACAATGCGCTGATGGCCATCGAAGGGGTCGGCCCTTCCGTGACCGATCCTGCCGCGGCCGAACAGGTTGAGATCCAGATCAAGTACGCCGGTTACATCGAGCGTCAGCACGATGAGGTGGAAAAGCAGCTGCGCAACGAGAACACCCTGCTGCCGCTGGATCTGGACTATCGCGAGGTGAACGGCCTCTCCAACGAGGTGAAAGCCAAGCTGAACGATGCCAAGCCGCAGACCATTGGTCAGGCTTCCCGCATCTCCGGCATCACCCCGGCGGCTATCTCCATCCTGCTGGTTCACCTGAAAAAACACGGCCTGCTGCGTAAAACCGCCTGAGGAATCCCATGTTGGAAAGATTGAACGGCCTGCTCAAGCAGGCCGAAATTGTTATCACCGATACCCAAAAGAGCCAACTGGTGCAGTTGGTCGAGTTGCTGCACAAGTGGAACAAGGCTTACAATCTCACCTCGGTGCGAGATCCGGACGCCATGCTGGTCAAGCATATCCTCGATAGTCTGGTGGTTAGCCCCCACTTGCACGGTGAGCGCTTCATCGACGTGGGGACCGGTCCCGGCCTGCCGGGATTGCCGCTGGCGATCATCAATCCGGACAAGCAGTTCGTCCTGCTCGACAGTCTGGGCAAGCGGATCAACTTCATCCGTCAGGTGATCCAGGAGCTGGGTCTGACCAATGTGACGCCGGTCAAATCCCGGGTTGAAGAGTATCAACCCGAGGTGGGGTTTGATGGTGTACTGAGTCGTGCATTCGCCTCGCTGGAGGACATGCTGAGCTGGTGTCACCACCTGCCGTCAGAACAGGGCTGCTTCCTGGCGCTCAAGGGACAATATCCCGAGCAGGAGCTGGCCCAGTTGCCTGCCAATATCCGTCTGGTAGCCTGTCATGAGTTGCGGGTGCCGGAGCTGGAAGGCGAACGTCATCTGCTGGAATTCAAACATATCCAGCCCGAATAGGGTCGCAGTTTCATTTAGGGGATCGTGTGGGAAAAGTCATCGCCATAGCCAACCAGAAGGGTGGAGTGGGTAAAACTACCACCTGTGTGAATCTGGCCGCCTCCCTGGCTGCCACTCGGCGCAAGGTGCTGGTGATCGATCTGGATCCGCAGGGCAATGCCACCATGGGCAGCGGTGTCGACAAGTATGACGTCGAGCGCACCGCCTATGAGCTGCTGATCGAGGATGCCCCCATCAGCGAAGTGATCATCCCTGAAACTTCCGGGGGCTATCACCTGATCGCCGCCAACGCCGACGTGACCGCGGCCGAAATCCGTCTGATGGAGTTTTTCGCCCGCGAAATCCGCCTGCGCAATGCGCTGGCCTCGGTGCGGGACAAATACGACTACGTCTTCATCGACTGCCCGCCTTCTCTCAACATGCTGACCGTGAACGCCATGGCTGCCGCCGACTCCGTGCTGGTGCCCATGCAGTGCGAATATTACGCGCTGGAGGGGCTTACCGCCCTGGTCGACACCATCAGCAAGCTGGCCGCCGTGGTCAATCCGGAGCTCAAGATCGAAGGGGTGCTGCGCACCATGTTCGATCACCGCAACCGGCTGGCCAATGATGTGTCCGATCAGCTAAAACAGCACTTCGGCGACAAAGTCTACCGCACCATCATACCCCGCAACGTTAGACTGGCTGAGGCCCCGAGTTTCGGTGCCCCGGCCATGCACTATGACAAATCATCGGTGGGCGCCAAGGCCTACCTGGCACTGGCTGGCGAAATGCTGCGCCGCCAGGAGCAGGAGCGTCAGGCGACCATCGCAGACCGAGAGAGCATATGACTCCGAAAAAACGTGGACTGGGCAAGGGGCTGGATGCCCTGCTCAGTACCAGCACGGCTGCCCGCCAGAAACAGGTGATGAGCGATCAACGTACCGAAGAGGCCATGGCCCCCACCAACCAGGGCGAGCTGCGCAAGCTGCCGGTGGAGTGGTTGCAGTCCGGCAAGTACCAGCCCCGCAAGGACATGTCTCAGGATGCACTGGAAGAGCTTGCCAACTCCATCCGCGCCCAGGGAGTGATCCAGCCCATCGTGGTACGCCCTCTCGGCGAACAATCCTTCGAAATCATCGCCGGTGAACGGCGCTGGCGCGCCTCCCAGCTGGCCCGTCTCGAGGTGGTGCCCTGCATCGTCAAGGATGTGCCCGACGAGGCCGCCGTCGCCATCGCGCTGATTGAAAATATTCAGCGGGAAGACCTCAATGCCATCGAAGAGGCGGTCGCTTTACAAAGACTGTTGACCGAATTCGAACTCACCCACCAGCAGGTGGCCGAGGCGGTGGGCAAGTCCCGCACCACGGTGACCAACCTGCTGCGCCTCAACCAGCTCAACGACGACGTGAAGCGTTTCGTCGAGCATGGCGACCTCGACATGGGCCATGCCCGTGCCCTGCTGGCCCTGAGCGGCCAGGCCCAGTCCGAACTGGCCAAGCTGGTTGCCCAGAAGGGGCTGACCGTGCGTGATACCGAGAAACTGGTGCAAAAAGCGCTCGAACCGGCAAAAGCCAGAGTCGAACCTGCCCGTGATCCGCAGATCGGTTACCTGGAGCGCCAACTGGCAGAAAAAATTGGCAATCAGGTGCAACTTCAGCCTGGCAAGCGGGATAGCGGGAAGTTAGTAATAAGTTACGAGAATTTGTCCGATTTGGACCGTATATTGGGCTATTTTGGCGTGTCGGAATCGTGATTTTTACGCTTTTTGTAGTAATAAAACATCCATTCCTTTTGATATGGCCATAACCTTGATTTGCCGCTGAAAGCCGCAAAAATTAAGGATTTTTGTCATATTGCAATAGCTGCCCTCAAGGGTATAATTTGACCGGCTTTAAGAGCTGTTAACATGGGGTCTTCGGATCCCGATTTTTTACAGTTCTGTAATGTTCAGGGGTAGGTTGGTGAAGCAGAAATTAGCCTTGGAAGGTTTGACACTGGCCTTGGTTATGCTCGTTTGTCAGCTCATCCTGATCCTGGCGATGAGTGCCGTCTGGTTTTACCTGACTGGTGCCAGCGCCGGTTATTCCGCCCTCTACGGAGGGGGGATGTACTGGGTTCCTCAAGCCTTGTTTACTGTCTGGGTGCTGCGCCGCAAGGTGACAACCGAGAGTGTGGGCCTGGTTTTGCGGGACTTTTATGGTGGGGCAGGGATTAAGCTCATTTCTACAACAGGTCTATTCGCCCTGATGTTTGGTGCGGGAGTCGAGGTCGTTACCGTCTCGTTTTTCGCCACTTATATCCTCGCCCTCGTTGTACAGTGGATGGTTTCATTCACGCTTAACAACCACTATTAGGAAAACTCATGTCTGCAACCGGAGAAGTCCTGACTCCTCAGGGATATATCTCCCACCACCTGACCCACCTTCAAGTCGGGTCCGGGTTCTGGACGGTCAATATCGACTCAATGATATTTTCCGTCGTGCTAGGCGCCCTGTTTATCCTGTTGTTCCGCAAAGTAGCCGTTAACGCTACCAGCGGTGTGCCGGGTAAGCTGCAGTGCTTTGTGGAGATGCTGGTCGAGTTTGTGAATGGTAACGTCAAAGACATCTTTCACGGTCGCAACAAGGTCATCGCACCTTTGGGGTTGACCGTGTTTGTGTGGATCTTCCTGATGAACTTCATGGATCTGATCCCCGTTGACTTTATCCCTCACGCTGCACAATTGATGGGTATTCCCTATCTGCGTGTGGTTCCCTCTGCTGACGTTAACATCACCATGTCCATGGCTTTGGGCGTGTTCTTCTTGATCCTGTACTACAGCATCAAGGTCAAGGGTATCGGCGGGTTTGTGAAGGAGCTGACGCTTCAGCCTTTCAACCACCCGGCGGCCATCCCGGTTAACCTCATCCTGGAAACTGTTACGCTGATTTCCAAACCTGTTTCTCTGGGTCTTCGACTGTTCGGCAACATGTATGCTGGCGAACTGATCTTTATCCTGATTGCGGGTTTGTTACCCTGGTGGTCACAGTGGATCCTGTCCGTGCCTTGGGCAATTTTCCACATCCTGATCATCACTTTGCAGGCATTCATTTTCATGGTTCTGACCATCGTCTATCTGTCGATGGCGCAGGAAGACCATAATTGATGCAACTCAAATAATCCTTTTTATACAATCAATTACATCTAAATAACTGGAGATCCTCATGGAAAACTTGAACATGGACCTGCTGTACATCGCTGCTGCAATGATGATGGGTCTGGCTGCTATCGGCGCTTCCATCGGTATCGGTATCCTGGGTGGCAAGTTCCTGGAAGGTGCTGCTCGTCAACCGGATCTGATCCCTGTTCTGCGTACCCAGTTCTTCATCGTAATGGGTCTGGTGGATGCGATCCCGATGATCGCCGTTGGTCTGGGTCTGTACGTGATGTTTGCGGTTGCTGGCTAAGTCGTTACGACTCTCCAGGCATAACCCATTAACTAACTTAAGAGGACATCGGCTGTGAATATCAATGCCACCCTCCTCGGCCAAGCAATTGCTTTTTTCTTCTTCGTAGTGTTTTGCATGAAGTACGTATGGCCGCCGCTGATTGCTGCCATCGAAGCCCGTCAGAAAGCTATTGCTGACGGTCTCTCTTCTGCCGAACGTGCCAAGAAAGATCTGGATTTGGCCAAGGCCAACGCCACCGATCAGCTGAAAGAAGCCAAGCTGCAGGCTGCTGAAATCATTGAACAGGCTAACAAACGTAAAGCCCAGATCATTGATGAAGCTGCCGCTGGTGCCCAATCCGAGCGGGAAAAAATCCTGGCTCAGGGCCGTGCCGAGATCGAAGCTGAACGTCATCGTGCCAAAGAAGAACTGCGTAAGCAGGTTGCTGCTCTTGCCATTGCTGGTGCAGAGAAGATCCTGGCGCGTCAAATCGACCAGGCTGCCAACAGCGACATCGTCGACAAACTGGTAGCAGAACTGTAACGGGAACGGGGCTATGTCTGAACTGACTACAATCGCTCGCCCCTACGCCAAGGCTGCTTTCGAGTTTGCCGTTGAGCACAAGGCGGTTGACCAGTGGCTGGGTATGCTCGGTTTCGCTGCGCAAGTAGCGGAAAACGAGACCATGCACAACCTGGTAAACGGCTCTGTGGCTGCCGAAGAGCTGGCAAATCTATTTGTCGGTATCTGTGGTGAGCAACTCGACGAGCATGGCCAGAACCTGATCCGGGTGATGGCCGAGAATGGTCGCTTGGGTGTGCTGCCGGCGGTCGTTGCTGAATTTGTAGCGTTCAAAGCTGAACTGGATAAAGAGGTTCAGGCTGACGTGATTTCGGCGATCGAACTGACCGACCAGCAGAAAGCCAATATTCAGGCTTCTCTGGAACAACGTCTCGCGCGCAAAGTGAAGCTGAATTGCAGCATCGATGCGTCCTTGATGGCCGGGGTGCTCATCAAGGCCGGTGATCTGGTAATCGACGGCACAGTCCGCGGTAAGCTGGATCGCATGGCTGACGCGCTGCAATCTTGATTGGGGTATTAGAGCATGCAACTGAATTCCACTGAAATCGCCGAGCTGATCAAGCAGCGCATTGCGCAGTTTGATGTAAAAAGCGAAGCGCGTAACGAAGGTACTATCGTCTCTGTGAGCGACGGTATCATTCGTATTCACGGCCTGGCCGATGCCATGCAGGGTGAGATGATCGAGCTGCCGGGCAACCGCTACGCTCTGGCATTGAACCTGGAGCGTGACTCCGTCGGTGCGGTGATTATGGGTTCCTATGACGGTCTGTCAGAAGGAATGAAAGTAAAAGGTACTGGCCGTATTCTGGAAGTGCCGGTAGGTCGTGGTCTGTTGGGCCGGGTGCTGAACACCCTGGGTCAGCCGATCGACGGTAAAGGTCCGATCGACAACGACGGCTTCTCGCCGATCGAAGTGATCGCACCGGGCGTTATCGAGCGTAAGTCTGTTGACCAGCCGGTCCAGACCGGTCTGAAAGCCATCGATGCCATGATCCCTATCGGTCGTGGCCAGCGTGAGCTGATCATCGGTGACCGTCAGGTTGGTAAGACCGCCATCGCGATCGACACCATCATCAACCAGAAAGATTCCGGCATTAAGTGTGTCTACGTTGCGATTGGCCAGAAGGCCTCTACTATCGCCAACGTGGTGCGCAAGCTGGAAGAGCACGGTGCCCTGGCCAACACCATTGTGGTCGTTGCCTCTGCCTCCGAAGCTGCTGCCCTGCAGTACCTGGCTCCGTATGCCGGTTGCTCCATGGGTGAGTACTTCCGTGACCGCGGTGAAGACGCGCTGATCATCTATGATGACCTGTCCAAACAGGCCGTAGCTTATCGCCAGATCTCCCTGCTGCTGCGCCGTCCGCCAGGACGTGAAGCTTACCCGGGTGACGTTTTCTATCTGCACTCCCGTCTGCTGGAGCGTGCTGCTCGCGTGAACGCCGAGTACGTAGAGAAGTTCACCAATGGTGCCGTGAAAGGCCAGACCGGTTCTCTGACCGCGCTGCCAATCATCGAAACCCAGGCCGGTGACGTTTCTGCGTTCGTTCCGACCAACGTGATCTCCATCACCGATGGTCAGATCTTCCTGACTTCACAGCTGTTCAACTCCGGTATTCGTCCGGCGGTTGACCCGGGTATCTCCGTATCCCGTGTAGGTGGTGCTGCCCAGACCAAGATCGTCAAGAAGCTGTCCGGTGGTATCCGTACCGCACTGGCCCAATATCGCGAACTGGCGGCATTCGCCCAGTTCTCTTCCGATCTGGACGATGCGACTCGCAAGCAGCTGGATCACGGTGTGAAAGTGACCGAGCTGATGAAGCAGAAGCAGTACTCTCCGCTGAGCGTGGCTCACCAGTCTCTGGTGCTGTTCGCCGCCGAGAAAGGCTATCTCTCCGATGTCGAGCTGAACAAGATCGTCGACTTCGAAGCCGCTCTGCTCTCTTACGCCAATACCCAGCATGCCGAGCTGATGGCTGAAATCAATGCCAAGGCCGACTACAACGACGCGATCGTTGGCAAGCTGACTGCGTTGCTGGATGACTTCAAGGCAACCCAGACCTGGTAAGCGTGTGTGGCAGCGCGAGCTGCCACCTGATGGAGAGTAAGAGATGGCCGGCGCAAAAGAGATACGTAACAAGATCGGGAGTGTGAAAAACACTCAGAAGATCACCGGCGCTATGGAAATGGTGGCAGCAAGCAAAATGCGCCGTGCGCAGGAACGCATGTCTGCCAGCCGTCCGTACGCTGAAACCATGCGCAAGGTGATCGGCCATATCGCTCAGGGGAACTTGGAATACAAGCACCCCTACCTCATCGAACGTGAGGTCAAGCGAGTGGGTTACATCGTCGTCTCCACCGACCGTGGCCTGTGTGGCGGTTTGAACATCAACCTGTTCAAGGCTGCCCTCAATGATATGAAGCAATGGAGCGCGAAAGGTGCCAAGGTTGACCTGGCACTGATCGGTAACAAGGCCTCCAACTTCTTTGAACGGCACGGCGCCAAGGTGAAAGCTCACGTCGCAGGACTGGGCGATAACCCGAGCGTCAATGACCTGATTGGTTCAGTCAAGGTCATGCTGAAGGCTTACGACAACGGTGAGATTGACAAGCTGTATCTGGTGTACAACAAGTTCGTCAACACCATGGTGCAGCAACCACGGGTCGATCAACTGCTGCCTTTGCCCGTAACTGAAGACAGCAAGCTCGCCAAGAAACACCACTGGGATTACCTCTATGAGCCGGATCCCAAGCAACTGCTGGATACCCTGCTGATTCGCTATGTCGAATCCCAGGTGTACCAGGGGGTAGTGGAAAACTTGGCAAGTGAACAGGCAGCCCGAATGGTTGCCATGCAAGCCGCGACTGACAACGCCGGTAACCTGATTAACGATCTGCAACTGGTATACAACAAGGCCCGTCAGGCCAGTATTACCCAGGAGCTGACAGAGATCGTATCCGGTGCTGCTGCGGTGTAAGGCAAGGGTTATCAAAGGTTTAGAGGATTTGACATGAGTAACGGTTTCATCGTCCAAATCATCGGCGCTGTGGTGGACATCGAGTTCCCGCAGGATGCCGTGCCCCAGGTGTACGATGCACTGAAGGTCGTTAGCGAAGGTCAAGGCCAGGGTCTGGTGCTGGAAGTTCAGCAACAGATCGGTGGCGGCGTCGTTCGTTGCATCACCATGGGCTCCTCCGACGGTCTGCGTCGTGGGTTGGAAGTAGTGAATAGCGGTAAATCCATCCAGGTTCCGGTCGGTACTGCGACTCTGGGTCGGATCATGAACGTACTGGGCGAGCCAATCGACGAAAAAGGTCCGATCGGTGAAGAAGAGTGCTGGTCTATCCACCGCGCTGCCCCCAGCTACGAAGATCAGTCCAACAGCAACGATCTGCTGGAGACCGGCATCAAGGTTATCGACCTGGTATGCCCGTTCGCCAAGGGTGGTAAAGTGGGTCTGTTCGGTGGTGCCGGTGTAGGCAAAACCGTAAACATGATGGAGCTGATCCGTAACATCGCGATCGAACACAGTGGTTACTCTGTATTCGCCGGTGTAGGTGAGCGTACTCGTGAGGGTAACGACTTCTACCACGAGATGATGGAGTCCAACGTACTGGACAAAGTATCTCTGGTTTACGGTCAGATGAACGAGCCGCCCGGAAACCGTCTGCGCGTTGCGCTGACCGGCCTGACCATGGCCGAGAAGTTCCGTGACGAAGGTCGTGACGTGCTGTTCTTCGTGGACAACATCTACCGTTACACCCTGGCCGGTACTGAAGTATCCGCACTGCTGGGCCGTATGCCTTCCGCAGTAGGTTACCAGCCGACCCTGGCCGAGGAGATGGGTGTTCTGCAAGAACGTATCACCTCCACCAAGACCGGTTCCATCACCTCCGTTCAGGCCGTTTACGTGCCTGCGGATGACTTGACTGACCCGTCTCCGGCGACCACCTTCGCCCACCTGGATGCGACTGTCGTACTGTCCCGTCAGATCGCGGCACTGGGTATCTACCCGGCCGTTGACCCGCTGGACTCTACCTCTCGTCAGCTGGATCCGCTGGTAGTTGGCAAAGAGCACTACGAGACCGCTCGTGGCGTTCAGACCGTACTGCAGCGCTACAAAGAGCTGAAGGACATCATCGCCATCCTGGGTATGGATGAACTGTCAGAAGAAGACAAACTGACCGTAGCCCGTGCCCGTAAGATCGAGCGTTTCCTGTCCCAGCCGTTCTTCGTAGCAGAAGTGTTTACCGGTTCTCCGGGTAAATACGTGCCGCTGAAAGAGACCATTCGTGGTTTCCAGGGCATCCTGAAAGGCGAGTATGACGATCTGCCCGAGCAGGCGTTCTACATGGTTGGCGGTATCGACGAAGTCGTCGAGAAATCCAAGAAACTGTAAGCCTCGACAGGAGGGCCCATGGCAGAGATGATCTCCTTTCACCTGGATGTGGTGAGCGCCGAAGGAAAACTGTTTTCCGGTCGCGTGCAAACTGCTCAGGTATCAGGCTCCGAAGGTGAGTTGGGTCTCCGCCACGGTCATGCTCCGTTGCTGACTGCCATCAAGCCGGGCCTGGTCCGCTTGGTGAAGCAGAACGGAACTGAAGAGGTGCTGTACATCTCCGGCGGCATGCTGGAAGTACAACCTGAATCCGTGACCGTGCTGGCGGACACCGCGATTCGTGCTGACGACTTGGATGAGGCGAAAGCCCAGGAAGCCAAGCGCGCAGCCGAAGAGCGGATCCACAGCTCCCATGGTGATATCGACTACGCCCAGGCCGCTACCGAGCTGGCCAAGGCGATGGCTCAACTGCGAGTCATTGATATCGTCAAAAAGAATTACCGCTAATAACGGTGATGTAAAAAGCGACCTTCGGGTCGCTTTTTTTTTGCCCGTTCGATAGACTCCGCCGAGTATTTCCACACAAGTTCAAGGTCGAAGTCATGTCTCTCAACGTCGTGATCCTGGCGGCGGGTAAAGGTACCCGCATGCGTTCCGTTCTGCCCAAGGTACTGCACCCGGTAGCCAACAAACCCATGGTTTCCCATGTGATCGATACCGCCCGTCAGGTGGGCGCCGAGCAGCTGCATCTGGTCTATGGCCACGGTGCCGAGCTGCTGAAAGAGCGGATCGTCGCTGCCGATGTCAACTGGGTGCTGCAGGCGCAGCAGTTGGGGACCGGTCACGCCGTTGCCCAGGCCATCCCGTTCTGGAAGGATGAAGACGACGTGCTGGTGCTGTACGGCGATACCCCGCTGATCCAGCCAGAGACTCTGCAACGACTGCTGGCTGCCAAGGCAAGCGATGGCATGGCACTGCTGACCGTGGTGCTGGACAACCCCACCGGCTATGGCCGCATCGTCCGTGAAAACGGTCAGGTGGTCGGCATCGTAGAGCAGAAAGATGCCAACGCCGAGCAGCTGACCATCCGCGAAGTGAACACCGGCGTGCTGGTGGCCAACGGCGGCCAGCTGCGCAGCTGGCTGTCGCGTCTGGATAACAAGAATGCTCAGGGCGAGTTCTACCTGACCGACGTGATCGCCATGGCGCACGGCGATGGCTGCCCTATTGCAGCTGTTCATCCGGAGCGTGCCGCCGAGGTGGAAGGGGCCAACAACCGGGTCCAGCTGGCTGCCCTTGAGCGCAGCTACCAGCAGATGCAGGCCGAGAAGCTGATGATCGCCGGTGTCACCCTGATCGACCCGGCCCGCTTCGATCTGCGCGGAACCCTCGAGATCGGTGAAGAGGTGGTGATCGACGTCAACGTCATCATCGAAGGCAAGGTAACCCTCGGCAACCACGTCCGCATCGGTGCCGGTGCTGTGCTGAAGGATTGCGTCATTGGCGATCACACCGAGGTTAAGCCCTACTCCATCGTTGAAGGGGCTCAGGTGGCGGATCAGTGCTCGGTCGGCCCATTTGCCCGTCTGCGCCCGGGTGCCGTGCTGGAGCAGGATGCCCACGTCGGCAACTTCGTCGAGATGAAGAAGGCCCGTCTGGGGGTTGGTTCCAAGTGTGGTCACCTCACCTATCTGGGAGATGCCGAGGTGGGTGCCAAGGTGAATATCGGTGCCGGTACCATCACCTGCAACTACGACGGCGTGAACAAGTTCCAGACCATCATCGAGGATGATGTGTTTGTCGGTTCCGATACCCAGCTGGTAGCGCCGGTGCGCATCGGCAAGGGGGCGACTCTGGGGGCGGGTTCCACCATCACCAAGGATGTGGCCGAGAACGAGCTGGTGATCACCCGGGTGCCCCAGCGTCACATCAAAAACTGGGCTCGCCCGGTCAAGAAGAAGTGATGCCCGATCAATAAAATAGAACCGGCGCCTGATGGCGCCGGTTTTTTTTGGCTTATCACTGATGGCTGGGGTCACTGCTCGATGGCTGGGGGGCCGCCCATGTGGTGGTGGGGGCGCTGTAGTCCATCACCTGATACCAGTCGAGCTTGCGGGTCAGCATCATGATCAGCGCCAGGGTGGTGAACAGCAGCAGGGCGCCGAGCAGCAGGGCTATCTCTTCAGCCTGCAGCAGGCTGTAGAGGATGGCATAGACCAGCCCGAGCAGCGCCGCGAAGCCGATCCCCTGCTTCGGGCCACCCAGCACATGGCTCAGATAGAAGCCGTTGAGCAGCACACTGGCCAGCGCGGCCACCAGATAGGCCCAGCCAAAGCCGAGGTGTTCGGTTAGCGCCAGCAACACCAGATAGAAGATGGCCAGCCCCATGCCCACCAGCGCGTACTGGATCGGGTGGACCCGCAGCCCCTTGAGCAGCTCGAACATGAAGAAGCTGATAAAGGTGAGGCCGATAAACAGCAGGGCATATTTGGCCGCCCGCTCGTTGAGCTGATAGTGATCCACCGGCTGCACCAGACTGACGCTGAAGGTGGAGAGATTGCTATCGCCCCCGTTCATCATCCGGTTGAAGCGGGTCTCCATGTCGCTGGCGAACCAGCTGGTTTGCCAGTCGGCCTCAAACCCTTGTGGGCTAAGGGTGCGACTGCCCGGCAGAAAGTCGCCGATGAAGTTGGGATGGGGCCAGTTGCCCGCCAGCAGCAGGGTGCTCTCCTTGCCCAGCGGCACTATATCGAGGGCGTTCATCCCCTGCAGATTGAGCTCCAGATGGAAGGTGCCATCCTGTTGTGGCAGGCTGTCGAGCGGGGCATGGATACCCGCCAGCGCGTCACCGAGGCGGGCGCCGGGGGAAAACGGGATCCGCTGGGTGCCGAGTTGCAGTTCGGGGACGCTGTTGATACCGCGAGCATCGGAGAGCACCAGGCTCAGGTAGGGTTTGCCCGCCACCAGCTCGGCCGTTTCACCGAGCGGTGGGGTCGTGCTATCCAGCAGACTCTGTCGGGTAGGCAAGCGGCCGGAGAGGGTGAGCCGGGTCTGATAGACCTGCGCCTGATAGATGCCCAGCTTGCGCGGGGTGACCTCCATGTTGGCCTTGATATCCAGCTGCTCCGGCAGCAGGTAGCTGTAGATCTGCTCTTGACGGACGAAGCGCTTGCCCTCCTGTTCGACCGTCATCGAGCGGGTATAAGGCTGCACCAGGATGGGTCCCATCAGTCGCTGCGGGCCGCTGCTGCTGGCCATGATGCTGTGAATGGCCTGACTGCGGTAAGCCTGACGCTCCCGGTTCAGCTCCATGATGGATTGCACCGGTACCATCAACAGCAAGCTGAGCAACAGCAGCAGAAAGATCTTGTGGGTGAATATCTGTTTGACCATGACACGTCTCCTTGTTGGATGGAGCGAGTCTGTCAGTCCGGCGTGAAGTGGTGATGGGCTTGTGTGAAGTGGTGGTGAAGGGGGATAAAAAAACCGGCATTGCGCCGGTTTCTGGAGGAATTACAGGGTCTTCAGCTTCCCGGGCAGGGCGGCCAGCACCTCTTCTTTCGCCTTGAGGGAGGCGAACTGCTTGCCGGGCTTTTGCACCACGGTATGGACGAAGATCAGCTGCTTGCCCGGTTTGCTGGCCCAGCCGACGAACCAGCCGATCTGCTGATCGCGGTTGAGGCTGCCATCCAGCTTCTTCGGGTAGCCCATGCCGGTCTTGCCGTGGATCTGCCAGCCGTCGATCTCGCTCACCTTGAGGATATTGGCGGTGTACTGCAGGGTCTGCGCCGAGACCGGCAGCTTGCCGCTCACCATCTTGCCGAGGAAGCGGGCCTGCTCCTCCGGGCTGATGGCAAGGCTGGAGCTGAGCCAGGCCTGGGTCAGGCCGTCATGCTTGCCCGGATTGCCGGAGAGATCCCGGTTGCCGTAGTCGAAGCGGTCGACGTACTGCTGGAAGCGCGCCATCCCCAGCCATTCGGTGATCTGCTGGGAGAACCAGACCACCGAGTAGGTTTCCCAGCGGCGCGGGGTGGTGGTTTCGCGCCAGGCGGGTAGCCAGTCGTCGTAACCCGGTTTGAAGGGCAGCGCCGGATGCTCTTCATCCACCAGAAAACCGCTGTCGTAACCCATCAGCGCCAGCGGGATCTTGAAGGTAGACGCGGGCGGCAGCTGGCTGGAGCAATCCCCTTCGCTGGAGAGGGTCTGGCCGTTGCCGTCAGCATAGAGAAAACAGCCGCTGGCGGCGGAGGCGGGCAGAGCGGCGAGTAGACCGGCAGCCAGCAGGCTGGAGAGAAGCAGGCGGGACATAGCATTTCCTTGAGCAAATGGATGAGGCTAATCAATAAGATAAGGCGGCAGTCTAACGCCGCTTTGTGTGGTGAATGTGAAGTGGCGGGGAGGTGACTAAGCGAATGGCAGCCAGAGTTCCGCCAGCGCGCCTCCTTCCGGCCGGTTGCTCAGGGTCAGGCGGCCACCATGCTGGTGGGCCACCTCGTGGGCGAAACTGAGCCCCAGACCGCTGCTCTTGCCCTTGTCCGGCCGTGGCAGGGAGTAGAAGCGCTCGAAGATGCGCGGCAGGGCGTAGTCGGGAATGCCGGGGCCGCTGTCGCAAACCCGGAAGCAGTAACCCTCCTCCTGCTGGCTGCCGCTCAGGGTGACCAGCCCGTTGGCGGGAGAGAAGTCGATGGCGTTATCCAGCAGGTTACCGATGGCCTGCTCCACCAGCAGTGGATCCCACTTCTGTTTTGGCGCGCTGGCCAGTTCGGCCACCAACTCGACCTGGCGGCGTTGGGCGATGATCTGGCGAGCATCGAGGGTGCGCTTGCCCAGTTTTGCCGGTTCCACCGACTGGCGATCCAGCCCCTGCCCCGACTCCAGTCGTGCCAGTTGCAGCATTCGCTCGATCAGCTGCTGCATGCGGGCGGTTTCCAGATTGATGTTGCCGATAAACCGTTTGGCCACCTCGGGGGGCGGCGTTTCGGCCAAAATCTCCCCTGCCCCGCGAATGGCGGCGAGCGGGCTCTTCAGCTCGTGGGTCAGGCTGTGGACGTAGTCCTCGATGTAGCTTTTGCCATCAAGCTGGTGGCGCATGGTCTCCAGCGAGCGGCCGAGCCGATCCAGTTCGACGGTGTGCAGCCGTGGCAGCGGTGCCGGCTCCCCCTTGCTGACCGAGTCGGCGTAGTGCACCAGCTTGCCGATGGCGCGGTTGAGCCACCACACCAGCAGGCTGCCGATCAGCAGCGAGATGAGCAGCATCTGGCCACCGGCCCGCAGCAGCTCTTGTTCCCCCCGCTCGATAGCTGGCATCAGGGTGCGGTTGGGTTTGGCGACGGTGAGGGAGCCGATGATCTCGGCCCCTTCCCGCAGTGGCGCCGCCACATACATGGTCGAACTGGCTGCATCGTCGGGATCGGTGCGGGTGCTGCGGGCGCCATACTGGCCGCGCAGGGTGCGGTAGACATCGTTCCAGCGGGAATAGTCCTTGCCCAGATCTGTGCCGTCGGAGTCGTAAATCACCATGCCCTGCCGGTCAGTGACATAGATGCGGTACTCCGCCTGCTGCTTCAGGTGGCCATCGATCATCGCATTGATGGGATTCTGGTTGAGGCGGGCGAAGGCGCTGGCCAACCGCCCGTTCATCATATTGCCCTCTTGCAGATCATCCAGCGCCAGCGGCGCCAGCAGCTGGGTCATGTCCACCAGAGTATCCTCGGTGGCGCTGCGCACCCCGGGTTTGATCTCCTCGACGAAGATCTCCAGCACGAACCAGGCGGCCAGCGCGAAGATCAGCAGCAGCCCGCAAAGCAGTTGCAGCCCGAGTCTCATGCCAGCTCCAGGCTGTAGCCCAGTCCACGATGGGTGAGGATCAGGTTGGCCTCGGGGTCCTGCTCGCGCAGCTTGGCGCGGATGGTCTTGATATGGGTATCGACGGTGCGATCCAGACTCTCCTCGGCATCCTGCCACACCAGATCCATCAGTTGCTGGCGCGAGTAGACCCGCCCCGGCGCCAGCATCAGAGTCTTGAGCAGCAGATATTCGTAGCGGGTGAGGGCCAGCGGTTGGCCGCGAAAATGGATGCGGGCCCGCTCCTCATCCAGCACCAGCAGAGCGCTGGGTTGGGGGGCGACAGGCTGGCTGCGGCGCAGGATGACCCGCACCCGGGCACACACTTCCCGTGGCGAGAAGGGTTTGGCCACATAGTCGTCGGCCCCGATCTCCAGCCCGATCAGCCGGTCTATCTCCTCGCTGCGGGCGGTGAGGAACATCAGGGGAATATCGGTCAGCGCCCTCACCTGCTTGCAGAGTTCGAAACCGCTGATGTCGGGCAGCCCCACATCGAGGATCAGGAAGTCGGGTCGCGTCTGTTCCAGTCGTGTCAGTAACTGCTGGCCCAACATGAACCACTCCACCTCGAACCCGTCGGTCTGCAGGGCGTAAATCAGGGTATCGGCGATGCTGGCCTCATCCTCCACCAGCCAGATGACTCTCTTTTGCATGGCATCCTCGTCGCAAATTGGCCCCCCATTCTGGCATCGAACCAAATCGGATCCTATTTGCTGTTTTATTTTTCCGAAAAAGAGGCTAACATTTCGATGTTCTTTCGAATCGAAACTTAAAAATGACTAAACGTAATACTCAACAACGCCGCCACACCATAGTTACCCTGGTACAAGAGCAGGGTGAAGTGAGTGTCGACGCCCTCGCCAAACACTTTTCTACCTCCGAAGTGACCATCCGTAAAGATCTGGCGGTACTGGAGACCGGCGGTCTGCTGCTGCGCCGTTACGGTGGCGCCGTCCCCTTGCCGAGCGAGATGGTGGTCGAGGCCAATCCTGAACAAGTTTCGAACCGAAAGTTAGCCATTGCCCGCGCGGCGGCCGAGCGACTGCGTGATCACAACCGCGTCATCATCGACAGCGGCAGTACCACCAGCGCCATGATCCCCATGCTGGGCAACAAGCGCGGCCTCATCGTGATGACCAACTCCCTCAATGTGGCCGGTGCCCTGCGCGAGCTGGAAAATGAGCCTACCCTGTTAATGACCGGTGGCACTTGGGACCCTCACTCCGAATCCTTTCAGGGGCAGGTGGCGGAACAGGTGCTGCGCTCCTACGACTTCGACCAGCTCTTTATCGGTGCCGACGGCATCGACCCGGAGCGTGGCACCACCACCTTCAACGAGCTGGTGGGCTTGTCGCGGGTGATGGCCGAGGTATCGCGGGAGGTCATTGTGATGGTCGAATCGGAAAAGATCGGCCGCAAGATCCCCAATCTCGAACTTCCCTGGTCGAGCATCCATACCCTGGTGACCGACGAGGGGCTGGCCAGCGAGGCCAGAGAACAGATTCAAGCCCAGGGGGTGACGCTTATCTGCGCCCCGGTCACTTGCTGACATCGAGCTCTGAACCATCCAACTGACTTTACGATTTGCATCTCAAGGAGAAGTGTATGTGTGGCATCGTCGGGGCTGTTGCCCAACGTGATGTGGCTGAAATTCTGGTAGAGGGCCTGCGCCGTCTGGAGTACCGCGGTTATGACTCCGCCGGTGTGGCCGTGTTCAGCGCCAACCAGCCGCTGCAGCGGGTTCGCCGTCTGGGCAAGGTGGCCGAGCTGGCCAAGGCGCTCGACGAGCAGTCCGTCCATGGCGGTACCGGCATCGCCCATACCCGCTGGGCCACCCACGGCGAGCCTTCCGAGCGCAACGCCCACCCCCACGTCTCCGAGCATATCGTGGTGGTGCACAACGGCATCATCGAGAACCACGAAGATCTGCGGGAAGAGTTGAAGGCGCTGGGCTATGTGTTCAGCTCTGATACCGATACCGAGGTGATTGCCCATCTGGTCCATCACGAGCTGAAGAGCGCCCCCAGCCTGCTGGTCGCCATGCAGATTGCGGTGAAGCAGCTGCGCGGTGCCTACGGTACCGTGGTGATGGACAGCCGCGACGACAGCCGCGTGGTGGTTGCCCGCTCCGGTTCGCCGCTGGTGATCGGCCGTGGTATCGGCGAGAACTTCATCGCCTCCGATCAGATGGCGCTGCTGCCGGTGACCCGCCGTTTCATCTTCCTGGAAGAGGGTGATGTGGCTGAGGTGACCCGCCGCGACGTACACATCTTCGATACCAACGGCAACGCCGTGGTGCGCGAGGAGCAGGAGTCCGAACTCTCCCATGATGCCGGTGACAAGGGCGAATACCGCCACTACATGCTCAAAGAGATCTACGAGCAGCCCAAAGCCATCACCAACACCCTGGAAGGGCGTCTGGGCAGCGATCACGTGGTGGTCGAATCCTTCGGCAACGGTGCCCGCGCCATCTTCGACAAGGTCGAACACGTGCAGATCGTCGCCTGTGGCACCTCCTACAACTCCGGCATGGTGGCCCGCTACTGGTTCGAAGAGATCGCTGGCATCTCCTGCGATGTGGAGATCGCCTCCGAGTTCCGCTATCGCAAATCGGTGGTGCGCCCCAACAGCCTGCTGGTGACCCTCTCCCAGAGTGGCGAGACCGCCGATACCCTGGCGGCGCTGCGTCTGGCCAAGGAGTCCGGCTACATGAGCTCGCTGGCTATCTGCAACGTGCCGGGCTCTTCGCTGGTGCGTGAATCGGATCTGGCTTTCATGACCCGTGCCGGTGCCGAAATTGGCGTGGCCTCCACCAAGGCGTTCACCACCCAGCTGGCTGGTCTGCTGATGCTGGTGGCCTCGGTCGGTCACTGCCGTGGCAACCTGAGCGCTACCGCCGAGGCCGAACTGGTCAAGGCACTGCAAGCCCTGCCGCTGCGCATTAAAGAGAGCCTGGCGCTGGCCAAGGATATCGAAACCCTGGCCGAAGAGTTTGCCGACAAGCAGCACAGCCTGTTCCTCGGCCGTGGCAGCCAGTACCCCATCGCCATGGAAGGGGCTCTCAAGCTCAAAGAGATCTCCTACATCCACGCCGAAGCCTATGCTGCTGGTGAACTGAAGCACGGCCCGCTGGCGCTGATCGATGCCGAGATGCCCATCATTGTGGTGGCACCGAACAACGATCTGCTGGAGAAACTCAAGTCCAACGTGGAAGAGGTGCGTGCCCGTGGCGGTATCCTCTACGTGTTCGCCGATGCCGATACCGGCTTCAAGAGCGACGAGACCATGCGGGTCATGAACCTCAACCATGTGGAAGAGGTGATCGCTCCCATCGTCTATACCGTGCCGCTGCAGCTGCTCTCCTACCACGTTGCCCTTATCAAGGGTACCGACGTGGACCAGCCGCGCAACCTGGCAAAATCGGTGACCGTTGAGTAAGTCACTCTCTGATAAGTCACTTTCTGAAATGAAAAAGAGCCGCAATTGCGGCTCTTTTTGTTTCGGCTGAGGGGTTACGACAGCCGCAGGTTGGTGATGGTCACCTCGTCGAGGGAGGGCACTATGATGCCGCTGGTGATCCCTTTGGCGATGGCCTGACTGCGGTTTTTCGAGTCGGTCTTGTTGGTCACCTGGGTCAGGTGAAAGTTGACCGTCCGCTCACTGATTCCGAGGATGGTGGCGATCTCCCAGGAGGTCTTGCCCTCGCTGGCCCAGAACAGGCACTCCTTCTCCCGATCCGACAGTTCGGTCAGGTATTTCATCATATCCGGTCTGCTTTTGATCAGTTGCAGCGCGGAGTTGAAGATGTAGCTGGCGCAGAACGACAGCAGCGGGACATTTTCAAACATCAGGTCGGAGTTGGATTTCTCCTTGGTGATGAATGACAGGATGCCGTGCTCCCCCTGCGGGGTGTGCAGCGGAAAGGAGACGCCATTGCGTACCCCGAAATCGGCCGCCAGGTTCATCACGTCGCGGCTGGCGCTGGGCAGCCAGGGCGAGTCGCAGTCGAGCTTGTTCCAGAAGATCGGTTGGGTCTGTTTCAGCCCCAGATAGACCACCGGATCCTGGGTCAGATACTGGTTTTCGCTATAGGCGTCAAACCAGGTAGTCGGACAGTTGTTGAACAGTGCCACGTGGGATTTTTGCATGCTGATGGGGAAAATAATCAGCAGCCGAAAGTAATCAAAGCCCATTTGATGACTGAAGCGCTCCAGCAGTTGCTGGATATCGCTGGTTTTTGTTGCCTTGGTGAACTGGTCGATATGTTCCCAGATCGCATCGTTGAGCATTACTTTCTCCTTTTTCGATCTCTATCACACTGATCGAAAAGATTTTTTCTCGTTATTTATATTTGTGCGGTGGCTATTGGCGCCACTTATTCCGTGCGTGCTTAAAAATTATCCTGTTTTTGTGCATAAAGGCCAAGGAAATCCTCTCGTTGCCAGTCTGCGCTGCATTTGAGATAATGATAATAGTTATCATTAATAAGATGTATTTCAATGAACAAGTTATGGGGTGTGGCCCTGCTGCCACTGTCAGTCCACTTTGCTGCCATCGGGGATGAGCTGGTTGCTCCCGCCCTCAAGAACAGCATAGCTGCCGGGAAAGCCTCTCAGCAGCGGGTGGAAAAAGCCGCCGATGCCGCCGTTGCCGCACGACTGGAGCTGCAAAATGCCCAGCTGCAACTGCGCGACCTCGAAGCCTACAACCGCTACATGCAATCTCTGGTGGCCGATCAGCAAAATGAGCTGGGCAAGCTGAGCCAGCAGCTGGAAGCGGTGCAAGAGACCCGTCAGGGCTTGATCCCGCTGATGTTGCAGATGCAGGCAGATCTGGAACAGCTGGTGCAAAACGACATCCCGCTGCGCAAGGAAGATCGTTTGGCGCGGGTGGAACAGCTGAAAGCGACCCTGGCCCGCGCCGATGTGAGCGAGGCGGAGAAATTCCGCCAGCTGCTGCAGGCCTATCAGATCGAAGCCGAATATGGCAGTCGGATGGATAGCTATTCTGCCGAGCTGGAGCTGGATGGTGCCCCGCGTCGGGTCGATGTGCTGGCGCTGGGTCGGGTCTCCCTGCTGGCGATGACTGCCGATCGCAGTCAGGCATGGCGCTGGTCTGCCGAGGCGAAGCAGTGGCAAGCCCTCGACAGCCAGTGGCTCTCCCCCATCGCCGAGGCGATGGATGTGGCCGCCGACAAGAAAGTTCCCCAGTTGCTCAATGTCCCCCTCTCTGTCAGCCGTAGTCAGGAGGCCCAATCATGAGAGTCACCATGAAGTGGTTCCCCCTCCTTATTGCCCTCTCCTGCGGTGCCAACGCCGCTGTCGCCGATGAGTGGCAGCAGCAGGAACAGGCTCGCGAACAGCAGGCTCAGCAAGATCTGGCGACCGTTGCCAAGGCGCTCGGCACTGCCCGCGCCAGACTGGCCGAGGCTCAGCGCCTGAGCAAGGAGCTGGCAGGCAAGTTCGCCAGCAACGAGAAGCAGCTGGTCGAGCTCAACGCCCAATGGGAGCAAGCCTCCGGCGACATGAACGAGATCTTCGCGGTCACCCGTCAGGGTGCCAGCGATGCAGTCAAGCTGCTGAGCGAATCCGCCGTCGAGGGCCAGTACCCGGAGCGTCTCGCCCCGCTGAAAGCCATGGCACAGGATAAACAGGTGCCGGATCGCGCCGCCCTCGCCCTGCTGCCCGCCACGCTGCTGCGGGAGATCCGCGAATCTGGCCAGATTGCCCAATTCAACGGCAAGGTGCTCGATGCCCAGGGGGCTGCCAGCGAGCAGTCGCTGACCCGGGTTGGCAGCTTTGCCCTGCTGGGGAGCGACGGCTTCCTGCAACCGACCGCCGAAGGCCTGAGCCCGGTGCTGGGTCTGCCCGGTAGCGTGCTCTCTGCCGTTGCGGCTTATCAGGGTCAGGAAGGGGAAGCGCTGCCGCTTGATCCTTCCCATGGCGCTCTGCTGGCGATGCTGGCGCAGGCGCCCACCTTCTGGCAGCAGGTACAGCAAGGTGGTCAGGTCGGCGCCATTATCGTGCTGCTGGCCGCCATCGGTCTGGGAATTGCGGCGGTACGGCTGTGGAGCCTCTCCCGTGAGCTGGGTCGGGTTCGTCGCCAGCTCAAGAGCGGCGAGTACCATGCCGACAATGCCCTCGGTCGAGTGCTGACGGTAGCTGACAAGCATCCCGAGCTGAGCATGGAGACCCTCGAACTGCGTCTTGATGAGGCAATCCTGCAGGAGACCCCTCGCATGGAGCGCGGCATCGGCATGGTCAAGGTGATCGCGGCCATCGCCCCCATGCTGGGTCTGCTCGGTACCGTAACCGGGATGATCGGCACCTTCCAGGCCATCACCCAGTTTGGCACCGGCGATCCCAAGATCATGGCGGGCGGCATCTCCATGGCGCTGGTCACCACGGTACAGGGTCTGGTTGCGGCCATCCCGCTGATCCTGGCTCACAGCCTGCTGCAGTCCCGCTTCACCGAGCTCTCCAATGTGCTGGAGCAGCAGGTGGCCGGCATTCTGGCCGAGCGCGCCGAGAGCAATCACGGCGGGATGGAGCGAGCAGCATGATGCTCGACATCTGGCAACAGCTGCAGAGCTTCATGGGCCGTGGCGGCCCGGTGCTCTGGGTCATTCTGGCCCTGCTGGTGCTGATGTGGATTTTGATGATCGAGCGGCTGCTCTACCTCAATCTAGGTTTCGGCCCGTTGCAGCAACAGCTGCTCGGCCGCTGGCAGGCACGCAGCGAGCGCCACAGCTGGTACGCCCGGGCGATCCGCAGCCGCTGGCTGGCGCAGGCAGAGCTGGAACTGAACCGTCATCTGATCTTCATCCGCACCCTGGTGGTGCTCTGTCCCATGCTGGGGTTGCTGGGCACTGTGACCGGCATGATCGGCGTATTCGATGCGTTGGCCGCGGCCAACCGCTTTAACCCGGAGAGCATGGCGGGCGGGATCTCCCGCGCCACCATCCCTACCATGGCAGGCATGGTGGTGGCGCTCTCCGGCGTGTTGTTACTCAGTCGGCTCGAGAGTCAGGCCAAGCGTGCGCTGGCCAAGACTCGGGACGGCCTGCGAGAAGAGAAGGTAATGCAATGAGACGGCAATCCAAACGCCAGCGTGACGAAGTGCAGATCGACATGACCCCCATGCTGGATATCGTGTTCATCATGCTGATCTTCTTTATTGTCACCACCTCCTTCGTGCGCGAAGCCGGGCTCGAGGTGCACAGACCCCAGGCCAATCAGGCCAAGGCGCAGAAATCCTCCAGCATCATGCTGGCGATCGGGGCTCAGGGTCAGATCTTCCTCGACCGCAAGCAGATCGATGTGGCGCGGGTACAGGCCACCATCGCCCGCCTGCTGGCGGAGCAGCCCGATGCCAGCCTGGTGATCCAGGCCGACGAGCGGGTGCCCCACGGCAAGGTGGTGCGGGTGATGGATGAGGCCAAGGCGGCGGGTATTGCCAATATCGCCGTGGCGGTGGCGCCGAAATGAAATACAAGCTGATGAGCCTGGGGCTGGGGCTTGCCCTCAGTCTGGGTATCCTGCTGTTTATGGCCACCCTGGTTGAACCGCCCCGAGGCGAGAAGGTGGCGAGCGAACAGAAGCCCATCGTCATCAATATGCAGAACGAGGTGACCGAAGTGCAGGTGCGCGAGCGTCCGGTACCGCAGGAGCCTGAACCTCTGCCAGAGCCTCCCGCTGCATTGGCCTCGACACCGCTGCCGATGCCCGCAGCAGCCCCCTTGGCGGCCGTTGAGCCGAGTCTGGATCTGGTTTCCAGCCTCAGCGCGGTGCAGGTCTATGCCCCCGGTGTGGCGACCAGTACCGCACCGGTATTGAGTGGCAACTATCACGGCCAGCAGCAGGGGGCGGGCATCGGCGTTGGTGACATGCTGATGCCGTTGCAACGGATCGAGCCGGTTTACCCCTATCGCGCCAAGCAGTCAGGGATCGAAGGATTCGTCACCCTGCGCTTTAGCGTGAATGCCGAAGGTGGCGTGCAGGATGTGGAAGTGGTCGAGGCCAAGCCCAAGCGTCAGTTCGAGCGGGCGGCCATTCAGGCGATCAACAAGTGGCGCTATCAGCCGAGACCGGGTGCCACCGACAAGCTGGTGCAAGTCATCACGCTCAAATTCAAACTGGAGTCATAACTATGTTGCGGATCTGGATCTGTCTGCTGGCCCTGGTCGGCCAAGCCTGTCTGGCGATGGAGGTCAGCCCTCACTTCTCCCGTCAGCTTGAACCCGTGATGAAGCTCTATCAGTCTGGCCAGTGGCAACAAGCCCAGAGCAAGGCATCCGGCCTCAAGCCAAATAGCGATGCCGAGCGTGCCTGGCTGGCCCAGCTGCAAGCCTCGCTGGCGGCCAATCTGCAACAGACAGCTCAGGCGAGCCGTTATGTCGAACAGGCCCTTGCCTATAAAGAGTGGCCCGAGCAGCAACAGCTCCAGCTGCTGCGACTGCGCGGCGATATTCAGGCCCAGCAATCCAACTGGTCTGGTGCCATCGCCAGCTACAAGGCGGCGCTGGCACTGAAGCAAGACGATGGGCTGCACCTGCGTCTGGCCGGCCTCTATTACCACAACAAGCAGTACGGTGACGCCGCCAGCCAGAGCGAACAGTTGTTGAAGAAGGGTTGGCAGAAGCAGGCCGCCATCATTCGTCTCTCTGCCCTGACCGCTCAGCAACGTTATGGCGTGGCAGCCGATCAGGCGGCCGAGCTGATCCGTCACGAGCCGACAGAGAGCAAATGGTGGCAGCAGGCTGTCTCACTCAACCTTTCCGCCAAACGTGGCGATCAGGCGCTGGCCCTGCTGCAAACAGGCATCGACAAAAAACTGATGGATGACGCGTCTGCCCGCAATCAGCTGATCCGCCTCTATGCCTGGCAAGGGCTGCCTTATCGTGGTGCCTGTTTGCTGGAGGCGGCCATGGCCAAGGGACAGATGAAGCAAAGTGCTGAAAACCGCCAACTGCTGGCCCAATTGTGGGAAGGTGCCCGGGAGTGGTCACAAGCGGTCGATAGCTGGCAACAGCTGGCCAACCTGCACGGTCAGCCCAAAGCCGCCATGCGCGCCGCCGAACTGCTGCTGCAACAAGGCAAGACAGATGCCGCTATGACCCAGCTCGCCGCCATCACATCGGTGAAAGGCGAGCAAGGCAATCGTGCCAAAGCATTGCTGGTGCAGGCACACCTTAATAAGGAGCAGTATGCCCAGGCGCTGGAACTGGCCCGTGAGCTGCAGCAACAGGATAACTGGCAACAGAAGGCAACCAGCTGGGTCAACTATATCCGGGCACAAAGCGAAGAGTTGAGCAAAAAAGCGGCGTAAATGTGGTGCCAAGGGGCTGTTTTGGGGTGTTCAGTTCGCTTTTTCAGCAAACGAACGCATTTTTGCAAAAAGCCCTTGTCATCCCGGCGCGGCTCCCTATAATGCGCCCCTACCAGCACGGCGGAACACGCCGGACTGATGAGCTAGCTTCTTAATGAAGTGGGCGCCGAAAGAAAAGCGAAAACAATCGCTTGACTTTCGAAGTGAGGAGCGTAATATGCGCCTCCTCAACGCGACAAGCGTGACGCTCTTTAACAATTTGAATCAAGCAATCTGTGTGGGCACTC